>JAYUBD010000623.1:0-3226 GCA_043740995.1 Caulobacteraceae bacterium
TTTGAGGCCGGTGGCGCGGCGGTGACAACTGCCCACATCCAGCTGTCCGCCGCCCACCCCACAGCCTTGCCCCCGGGCGAGACCATGATGATCTGGGAAGACTCGGGCGCGGTGTTCGGCGCGGTGTCGGACGGCGCGACGCTGGCGGCGTCCACAGCCCTGATGGCCGGCACGATCGGTCAGTTCACCGGCGCCGGAACCTGGCTGACCGACGGCAAGGTCGTCTTCTCCTACGAGATGCCCAACGCTGCAGGCGGCAAAGACCTGTGGGATATGGTCTTCGACCCGACCAAGAAGACCTTCGTGCGCGAAGATCTGGGTCCCACCGCACCCGAGGCGCAAGCGAGTTTCGTGGCCACCGCGCACGGCGGATTCGCGGTGAGCTGGCACGCGCCGGATGGCAGCGTGATGGCCCGCGGTTACGACGAATATGGCTATGGCGGCGATGTGCCCGGCTGGTACGGCCCGACCCGCCACGTGTCCGGTGATCTGGTGGGCGTGTCCGCGGACGGGCACCTGATTGCCACGAACGGCTCCGGCCAAGAGCTCTATTCGCTCTCCGGCGCATCCACCTATTCGCCCTCTACCGTCAGTATCCAGACCTCGGCGGTAGCCCACCCGGAGGGCAATAGCGGCGCGACGCCCTTCACCTTCGCCCTTTCACGGACCGGCGATGTTTCGGCGGCCGGCACAGTGAACTGGGCCGTCACCGGAAGCGGGTCGCATCCAGCCGACGCGGCTGATTTCCAGGGCGGCGGGTTACCATCCGGCGTCGCCAGTTTCGCAGCCGGCCAAGCCAGCCAGACGATCACCATCAACGTGGCGGGCGACACGACTGCGGAGAGCGACGACACCTTCGTCGTGACGCTTTCCGGCCCGACCGGCCCCGGCGTCGGGCTGCAGAATGCGACGGCGAGCGGCGTTATCCAGAATGACGATGGCGCCCCGCCGCCGCCGCCGCCCGGCGGGACGGGAACCGGCCAGGTCCTGACGGCGTCCGGTCCTGGGGCTACCCTGACCGGCGGCGCGGGGACCGACACCCTCAACGCCAGCCAGGGAAACGACGTGCTGACGGGCGGAGCCGGGGCCGACAAGTTCGCGTTCGCGAATGAGCCCTGGTCGCCCGACCGTATCACCGACTTCCAGGTGGGGACCGATAAGCTGGATCTCTCGGCCCTGTTACAGAAGGCGGGCTATGCGGGATCCGATCCGGTCGCCGATCACTACATCAGCTTCCTGGACGATGGCGCGGGCGGCACGAAACTGCTGTTCGATCACGACGGAACCGGCCCCAGTCCCCAGTGGGGCAACTACGTCATCCAGCTCGACCACGTGTCGGCGGCTGGGCTGACCTGGTCGGCGCTGACGGGCGGCGGCGCATCGTCGGCGCCTCCTCCCCCACCCCCCACCGGCGGGTCCGGCCAAATGGTGGTGTTCGCCGGCCAGTCCAACATGGGCGTTTACGGCACCGGTCCCTCCAGCGTCACGGCGCGCTGGACGTCCGACCCGTTGACCCAGATCTGGAACCCCGCGACCAGCAAGTTCGAAGCCCTGCAGCCCGGCGTCAACAGCGGTTATGGCGGCCAGACAAACGGCTGGGGCCCGGAGGTCGAGTTCGCCATCGACTTCCGCGCCGCGCACCCTGGCCAGACCCTCTACATCGTCAAGTCGGTCTATGGCGGCACCCAGCTGGCGCAGGACACCGCCCCGTTCCATTCCGACTGGTCGCCCAACAGCACCGGCGAGCTGTTCGACCAGACCACGCAGCTGATCAACAATGCGAGCGGCGCGGCTGGCGGAATCCACCCCACCGCGGTGTTCTTCGGTCAGGGCGAGGAAGACGCCAACACCCAGGCCAACGCCCAGGCCTATGGCGCCAACCTGTCCGCCCTCTTCACCGCGATCCGAGGATCCTGGATTCACGACCCGAACGGAAAGATCGGCTTCTTCGAGATTGGCGCCTCGCCGCCCTTTTCATCGACCGTCAGGGCCGCCCAGCTCAGCGTGGACCAAGCTGACCCGAACGCGCTCAGCTTTGATTCCACGAGCCTGCCCTTGCAAGGCGATGGCCTTCACTTCGCGACCGCCGGCGTCAACACCGAAGGCGACGACTTCTATCAGATGTACCAAACCTGGAGCGGGTCCGCGGGCGGCGGCGGTGGCTCAGGTGGCCAGGTGCTCACCTCGTCCGGCCCAGGTTCGACCCTGGTGGGCGGCGCCGGGGATGACACTATCGTCGCAAGCCAGGGCAATGATGTCCTGACCGGCGGCGCAGGCGCCGACAAGTTCTCATTCCCCGGCGAGCCCTGGTCGCCCGACCGGATCACCGACTTTCAGGTGGGCACGGACAAGCTCGACCTTTCCGCCCTTTTCCAGAAGGCGGGCTATAGCGGCTCCAATCCCGTCGCAGACCACTACGTCAGCTTCGTGGACGATGGTGCGGGCGGAACCAAGCTGCTGTTCGACCACGACGGAGCCGGCCCGAGCCCGCAGTGGGGCAACTACATCATCCAGCTGGATCACGTGTCTTCAAGTGGTCTGACATGGGCGCAGCTCACCGGCGGCGGTGGCTCCGCGCCGCCGCCGCCTCCCCCGCCCACGACGGGTGATACGGTGGAGACCACTGCGGCGACCTACACGCTCACGGGGACCATCCACAATCTGGTTCTAACCGGGACCGCGTCGCAGACCGGGATCGGCAGCGGCCTCGACAATGTGATCAGATCAAATGACTACGCCTCAAGCCTGCAGGGAATGGATGGCGCCGACACCCTGATCGCCGGGCACGGAGCCGATGTCCTGACCGGTGGCGCGGGCAGCGACGTGTTCGAGTTCCAGGCTGCGCCCTGGAATGCGGGCCACATCACCGATTTCGTGGTTGGAACCGACAAGCTCGACCTGTCGGCGCTGCTCAAGGCCAGTGGCTATACCGGCAACGATCCGGTGCGTGACCATTATGTGATCCTGTCGTCGAACGGCGCGGGCGGGACGACCATCGCGTTCGACAGCGACGGCGCCGGGTCCGCCAATCCCTGGCCGACGACGATCACCACGCTGGATCACGTGTCGGCCACGGGCCTTAGCTGGGCGCAGTTGAGCACGGTGACGGCGCCTTCACCTCCACCGCCGCCGCCGCCGCCGCCGCCGCCATCTGGCGGGGGAACCGCTGGCACGGTCCTGACCTCCTCGCAGTATGGCGACACCCTGACGGGCGGGTCTGGCAACG
>JAYUBD010000624.1:0-3225 GCA_043740995.1 Caulobacteraceae bacterium
ATGTCGCCCACCCGACCGAATACCAGCGCGCCGAACGGCCGCACAATGAAGCCGGCGGCGAAGGCGGCCAGCGCGAAGGTGAACGCCGTGCGCTCGTCAACGCCCGCGAAAAAGTGGTGGGCGATATAGGTCGCCAGGGATCCATAGAGGAAGAAGTCGTACCATTCGAACAGGGTGCCGAGCGACGCGCCGACGATGACCAGGGCGCCCCCGGCTCGCGCGTCCGCCTCTTGTCCCTCGACCGCCACCGTCATCGCTGTTTCCCTGACCACGACGCTCCCTATGCAGCGTGCGCGTGCGGGTTGGCAAATTTTGCCGGGGTGCGCCGAATTATTCCAGCCAGACTCCCACTGCATCGGCCCGCAAGAGGGTGGTGCTGCGTATTCTCTTGCGCTGGGACAAGGCGCGCAATGCCGCGACACTCACGCCATGCCGTCTTCCAGCCTTACGCACTCGAGAGAGGTTGCACCCACGTGATCAACAATGGCGCCGAGCGCTCTACAGCGGGTCGTCCGAGCGCAGCTTGGCCAGCCGCCGGTTCGCGACAACAAGTCCGCGGATCGCGGCGCCGATCATGCCAAAACCGATGATAAACAGCGCCCAGGTCGCCGGTTCCGGCAGGCTGCCCCGACCGTTGCGACCGAACAACCCGCGCCCGCCATCGACGTCGTGGGTTGAATCCACCCGCACATCGTCGTCGAACAACGAAAGACTGTCAGTCGGCAACAGGTCATCCGACGCCAGCGGCGCCAGACCTGGGGCCGGGGCGGGTCCATCGATATGAAACCCCGGCGCGCCATCCAGGGTCTTCCAACCCGGTTGCGCGGTCGCTGAAACCCCGGACGGGGCATCGGCGGACAAAGCGACCACGGACGAGCCGACCAAAACCAGGAGCGCCAGGCTGCTCGCTGCTATGAAGGTCTTGCGCATGTCAAACACCTCCTTTTGACGGCGTTGAATTGAGGACAGAATAATGGGCTCACGAGGATCAAAATTCAAGATTTATGGTCGGATTGCGGCAATTGGTCCCATAGGGCGTGTTGCCGAACCGGTTCGTCCACGGTCAGTCAGAGGCGGCGTCCCGGCGTGAATTTTGCCACGAGATCAATCACTTCTCCCGGAAACACTTGCCGCGCGAAGGTGATTCCTTCTCCCAGTCGCCAGGTCCAGCGTTTGACCGCTAGACAGGCATGGCCCACCTTGACGTCCAGAAGCGCCGCCATTTCGCCATCCGCCGGCAACGCTGTGATTCGGTGTTCCGCCTCCGTCCAACTGACATGGCGCAACAGCCAGGCGCCGGGCGCCTGGTTCGTAAAGTCCGCTTCGGCGGCTTCCGGAACCGCCGCCAGGTTGATCAAACGGGCTTCGGCGGCGAACGGGCGACCATTGGCGAAGTGGCGACAATGAAGATCGAGAACTGATCCCGGTGCGCCCAAGGCCAGGGCGTCGCTTTCCCTCAACCCCGGACGCCGTCGTCGGCGCGCGCGTAATTCATAACCATAGGTCTGGCGCCGGCCCTCGATCTCCACCTGGATGTCGGGAATTTCCAGCACCGCCGACTGCACGTGCGGTTGAGCGACGAACGAACCGGCCTTGCGGCGCCGATCAATCAGCCCCGCGGCCGCCAGCGTCTGCACGGCCTTGCTGACCGTGGCCCGGGCGCAGCCATATTGGACGGTGAGTTCGTGCTCGTAGGGAATGCGGAACCCCGGCGCCCACAGGCCGGAGCGGATCTTGCCGGCGATATCCTCGCTGATCTGGGTATGCAGTGCTCTGGCCACCGTCCGCGCGGTTCCCGGCATGAACCCTAGTCCGTCAACAGGGCGCGGAGGGTTCGCCGATAACGCACCTCGATCGCCGCTTTGTGGATATGGCGTCCGTCCGCCACCACCTTGCGCCCCCGCCGCCACACCTGGTCGATGGCGGCAGCCCCGGCGGCGAAAATCCAGCCGTCGAGGATGGCATCGCCGCGTCGACCGCACAGGCTGACATGGTCGGCGCGCAAGCCGACGACGTCCAGCGAAGCGCCGACCCGCAGGCCGGGCGGTTCGCCCGCCAGGGCCTGGGCGCCCCCCGCCACCGCCGCGATGAACAGCCCAGCCGCGACCGAAGCGCGGCCGGGCGTCGCCAGGACATTGCGGGCGCGGCGGCTCAGTCTTTGGCCATATTCCATGGCCCGAAGTTCCTGCGCCGCATCGATCAGCACATTGGAATCGGTGCCAAGGCCGAACCGGCCCCGCGCCGCCAGAAAATCCGGCGCCGGAAACAGGCCGTCGCCCAGATTGGCCTCGGTGATCGGGCAGAGCCCCGCCACGGCGCCGCGCGCCGCCAGACCGTCGATCTCGCCCTGGGTCAGATGGGTGGCGTGAATCAGACACCAGTCGGCGCCCACCGGGGCGTTGGCCAGCAGCCACTCAACCGGGCGCAGGCCCGACCAGGCGATGCAGTCCGACACCTCGCGTACCTGTTCCGCCGCGTGGATGTGGATTGGACCACCTTCGGCCAGGCCGATGACGAGGTCGAGTTCCTCCGGCGTCACCGCCCGCAGGCTGTGCGGCGCGACCCCAAGGCGGGCGTCCGGCAGACCGCTGACCAGCACACGTCCGGTTTCGACCAGGCGGGCGAAACGGTCCGGTGTATTGATGAACCGCCTCTGCCCGGAATTAGGCGGGGCGCCGCCGAAGCCGGCGTGAGCGTAGAACACCGGCAACAGTGTGAGGCCGATGCCGGTCAGGTCGGCGGCGGCGACGATGCGTTCCGCCATTTCTTCTGGCCGATCATAGTGCCGACCGTTGGGCGCGTTGTGCAGATAGTGGAACTCACCGACCCGGGTGAACCCGCTCTCCAGCATTTCCGCATAGGCCAGGGCCGCGACCGCTTCCACATCGTCCGGGGTCAGCCGGCCCAGGAACCGATACATGACCTCACGCCAGGTCCAGAAGTCGTCGCCTGCCGGTCCGGCGGTCTCGGCAAGACCAGCCATGCCGCGCTGGAAGGCGTGACTGTGGACATTGGCGATGCCGGGCACGCCGATCGTCGCGCGATCGTCCCGCGGCATCGGATCGACTCCGGTTTGCAGCGTTTGGATCACCCCATCGACGCCCACGATCCGCACGCGATCGGCCCAGGCGTCGCCGACCAGGGCTGTCTCGAACCAGAGCGCGGTTGGCATGAGGCGGGGCTCCCTCCAGAATGACGCGCGATTATGTCTAGACATATTCAAAC
>JAYUBD010000625.1:0-3221 GCA_043740995.1 Caulobacteraceae bacterium
CGGGGATGGACCGCACTCAAGCCCCTGGGGGCGGCGCGATCCGTTTTGGCGGGGACAGCCCGACAGAAAATCGCCTGACGGGCCTATGCTTATGGGAAACACAATGCCGGCTCAGCGTCAAGCCCCGCAGTTTCGCCCGCTTATCCCCCGAATTTGGTGGTAACCGACAAAACGATCAGGATCGCCGCCAGAAACGGCAACTCATTGGTCATTTTCCAAAATCGCTCTGAATGCTCGCGGCGGCCCGCGGCCAGGGCCTTTCGCGAGGCCGCCAGGAAAACATGCCAGGCCGCCAGGAAGGCGACGCCGCACAGCTTGGCGATCATCCAAGGCGTCGAAAGGATGTGGACGCCTTCTCGCCAGACCAAGACCCCACCCAGCATCAACACCGCGACCATCGCCGGGGTCATGATGATCCGCAGGAGCTTCGCCTCCATTACCTTGAAGGTCTCGTCCATCTCGGTCCCGATCCCGGCGCGGCTGTGATAAGCGAATAGCCGCGGCAGGTACATCAATCCGGCCATCCAGGCGATCACTGCAAGAATATGCAGGCCCTTTAACAGGTTAATGGACATGGTGGTCATCTTGCGACAGATCGGCGCGCCCGCATCCAGAGAAGCCGATAGGACAGGCGACGCCATCCGGCGCACATCCGCCGCGGTGGAGTGAGCGCTCCACGGCCTTGGCCAGGCCCTCAATGAATTCCGACGCCTCCCCGACGGCGGCTGCCCGCAGATAGGTCTTGATACCGATCCTATGCGCAAGTTCGGCATAGTCCAGGTCCAGTTCGACCAGCGTCTCGATATGCTCCGAGACGAATGCCACCGGATCGATCAGCACGTCCAGGCCTTCCCGGGCCGCCTCGCGCAGGGCGTCCGGGGTTGATGGACCCAGCCACTTCAACGGTCCGACCCGACTCTGGTAACAGATCTTCCAATCCCAATCGCCATCCAACCCCGCGACAATCGCCGCACAGGTCTGCTCGATCTGCCATTGATAAGGATCGCCGGCCGCAATGGTGCGCTCAGGCAGGCCATGGGCTGAAAACAGCAACCGCACCTTGGGCGTCCCGGCCGCGCGCCAGGTCTCCAGAATGCGCTGGACGTGCGCCGTGATGAACCCTGGCTCCGCGTACCAACAGCAGATTGCCCGGCTCACCCCGACTCCGCGATACGCCGCCCGCCAGGCAGTCAGCGACGATCCGGTCGTGGTCGTGGAAAACTGTGGATAGAGCGGAACGAGCACGACATCATCAGGCTCGAACGCCGCCACGTCCCGAGCGACGGCCGCAGTCAGCGGCGTCCAGTGACGCATCGCGATGAACACCTTGATCTCGCCGCCCGATAACCTGCGTTCCAGCGCAACCTCGAGGGCCTCGGCCTGAGCCTTGGTCCCCGGCAGGATCGGTGAGGCGCCGCCCATTCGGCCATAATTGGCGATCGCCGAGCGCGCTCTGAGCCAGGCGATCAGCGCGGCGAGCGGCTTCCTGATCAGGGCCGGCAAGTTGAGGATGGCGGGATCGGAGAACAGGTTTCTTAGAAATGGTCGAACCGCCCGCGGACCGTCGGGTCCGCCCAGATTGAACAGCACCACCGCGATCCGTCGGCGAGCCGGGGCCGGTTGGTCCAGGGATCGGTCGCCCGGCATCATGCTCCGGTCACCCGGCGCACCACCTGGTCAATATGCGCCACTGGGGTATCCGGCAGCACGCCGTGACCGAGATTGAAAATGTAGGGACCCGCCGACCACTGTTCGAGCAAGGCGTCCACCCGCGCGTCAAGGCGCGCGCCGCCGGCCCGCAATAGGATGGGATCCAGGGCGCCCTGAATGGTCACCCGAGACTGTAGCCGTCGCCCGAGCGCGGCCGGCGCCTGGACATCCAGGCCAACCCCTTGAACGCCTGCCGTGTTCGCGTAGTTCTCGACCAAGGCGCCGGCGCCCCGAGGAAACCCGATCACCGGCGTCTGGACGCCAGCTTCGCGCAGGCCGGCGATGATGCGCGCATGGGGCCGGGTCACCAGCCGGTCAAAATCGTCTTCCGCCAGCAGCTCAGCCCACGATTCGAAAATCTGCAATACCTGAGCGCCAGCCGTCACCTGCATCGTTAAATAACGCACCGTGGACCGGACGAGAATATCGATCAGTGCGTCCACCATTGCGGGTTTTTCTACGGCGGCGGCCCGCGCCAAAGCCCGCTCGCCGCCGCGCCCCTCAATCATATAGGTCGCCACGGTCCAGGGTCCGCCGGCAAAGCCGATCAGGGCCCGTTCCGGCTCAAGCGCGGCGCGCACCAGGCCAAGGGTTTGCCCGATCGCAGCTAGGCGCTCGGTCGATGCCTCTATTTCACCTTCCAGAGCGTCGAGGTGTGGCAATGGCCCGAGCCGGGGGCCTTCGCCCGTCTCAAACCACACATCCTGGCCGAGCGCCTTGGGCAGCAGGAGAATGTCGGCAAAGACGATAGCGGCGCCGAAGGCAAACCGCCGCATCGGCTGCAAGGTCGCCTCGGCCGCCATTTCAGGATTGTGGCAAAAGGCGATGAAATCCTTCGCCCGGGTTCGGAGCTCGCGATATTCTGGCAGCGACCGGCCCGCCTGACGCATGAACCAAATCGGCGGGCGCTCAAGCGAGACTCCGGCCAGAGCCTGCAGGAGATGGGGGACGGGGGGCGTGACCATGTCGGCCTTAGACCGCGTTGCACGCCAAGCCTCAAGACCCTCCGATCCGCGACTTCCTGCCTATTTCTTAAAAGAAAGAGATTCGAAATTCTTTTTAGAGAAGGTCGTACGGCAGTGAATGACGGGGATCATCGCCCGAACGCCCCGATTATCAAACGATTGCCAGCCTTGTTTTCACAGGCTTTGCTCTTGCCGTCGCATGGGGAAGACGGGGGATATCCGCTCAAAAAATTGATTTCAATGGAGAATATGTCCAAGATCCCGTTCACGGTTTGGGGATTGTTCAAATTTCCACAGGGTGTGGTCAACACGCCTTCCGGCACTCACAGACCGACCAAGGCGTGGATGGTTGCGCGGCGTTTGGCGGGTTTTTGCACGGTGCTCGAGTCACGATCCGAACCGGCTCAAACGGCGCCCAGTCGATAGCTGGCTACACCTCCTTTGATTAAGAGAGCGTTAACACGGCTTGCACAGATTTTTCATGACAGGGCGCGTCGCGCGAGAAATTTCGCTAAAGCAGAGTCATGAACACACCGCCGCGACTGG
>JAYUBD010000626.1:0-3217 GCA_043740995.1 Caulobacteraceae bacterium
GGCGGACTCGAGGGTTCCTGGCGATACCCTAGCCAATAATACTGCCGCCCGCGCAGATCGGTGCGCTGCTCGGCGAAGCGGGTGCGCAGATCACGGAACCCCTGGCGGGTCACCTCCACCTCAGTCACCTCGGCGGGCGGACGGGCCGGAAAATTGATGTTGAGGACCACATCAGAGGGCCAGCCGGTTTCGAACAGCCGGGAGACCAGACCGGCGCCAAAGGCCTCGGCCGTGGCGAAGTCGGCGCGATCGTCGGCGCGGTAACCACTCATCATCTGCGATAGGGCTATGGATGGCACGCCGAACGCCATACCTTCGATCGCGGCCGCCACGGTGCCGGACATGGTGACATCTTCGGCGGCGTTCAGCCCGCGATTGACCCCGGACAGCACCAGGTCCGGCGCCTGGCCGTCCATGAGATATTGGATCGCCAGCATGACGCAGTCGGTCGGCGTGCCCCGCAAGGCGAACCGGCGGTCGTCAATTTTACGCAACCGCAGCGGCTCTGAAAGCGTCAGAGATCGAGAGGCGCCCGACTGCTCATCTTGGGGCGCACAGACCCAGACGTCCTCGGTAAGCGACCGGGCGATCTGCTCCAGCACCACGAGGCCCTGGGCATGAATGCCATCATCGTTGGTGATCAGGATTCTCATGCGGGCGCCCCTTCTATGCGCGTCAAGCCACGCATATAGGGGTGGAGGGCCTGCGGCACTGATATCGCGCCGCCCTCATCCTGGTAAGCCTCCATCACCGCCACCAGGGTGCGCCCCACCGCCAGTCCGGAGCCGTTCAAAGTGTGGACGAACCGCGTCCCTTTCTCGCCGCCGCGCTTGCAGCGCGCATCCATCCGGCGCGCCTGGAAGTCTCCGCAATTCGAGCAGGAACTGATCTCGCGCCAAGTGGATTGCGACGGCAGCCAAACCTCGAGATCATAGGTCTTGCGCGCGGTGAATCCCATGTCCCCGGCGCACAACAGCATGGTGCGGAAAGGCAACTCCAAGCGCTTGAGCACCGCCTCGGCGCAGGCGACCATCCGATCGTGCTCGCGTTCGCTGTGTTCCGGCTCGGTGATCGAGACCAACTCCACTTTCTGGAACTGATGCTGGCGAATCATTCCGCGAGTATCACGACCCGAGGCGCCGGCCTCGGAGCGAAAGCAGGGCGTCAGGGCCGCCAGGCGCAAGGGCAGCGATTCCTCGTCGAGAATTTGCTGCGCCACAGTATTGGTCAGCGACACTTCCGCAGTGGGAATAAGCCAACGCCCATCCGTGGTTTGAAACAGGTCCTCCGCGAACTTGGGCAGTTGACCAGTGCCATAGAGGGCCTGCCCGCGTACCAGAAGTGGCGGCGACACCTCGACATAGCCAAGTTCTTGAGTCTGCAGATCGAGCATGAACTGGCCGAGCGCCCGCTCAAGCCGCGCAAGCCCGTCGCGCAGAACCACGAACCGCGCGCCGGCCATCCGCCCCGCTGTTTCGAAGTCCATCATCCCCAGGCCAGCTCCAAGATCGACGTGATCGCGGACGGTCTCGGAAATGAGGGGCTCGCCCCACCGCCGAATCTCGACATTGCCGGTTTCGTCCTCGCCTGGCGGCACGTCTCCAGCGGGAAGATTGGGCAGGGTTTCCAACAGGCCCTGCAAACGGTGGGACAGGTCCGCCTCGGCTTCCGTCTCGCGAGTGATAACCGCCTTCAGCATATCGACTTCGCTCATTAGAGCATCAGCTAGCCCTTTGTGGTTTTGCGCCTTGGCCTGACCAATCAATTTCGAGGCTTCGTTACGCCGGGCCTGCGCGACCTGCAACGCGGTTTGCTTGCCGCGCAGCGCCTCGTCGCAGTCCAGGATCAGCGAGGCCTGAGACGTCAGGCCCCGAAACGCCCAAGCCCGATCGTACGCCTGGGGATCGAGGCGAATAGCCCGAATGTCATGCATGGATTTGAGCGGCGCGCCAAAGGTTTCGGAGCGCTTCCCTTAAGGCGCGTCGGCCATGACGCCAAGGGCGTCGCTCAGGCGGTCGCCACATCCGTCGTCGCCTCGACCTTGCGCCGGCGCAATTCGATCAGGGCAACCGCCCAGATCGAAACCTCGTAGAGCAGGCACATGGGCACCGCGAGCGAGATTTGGCTGATGGGATCCGGCGGCGTCAAAATCGCCGCCGCCACGAACACTCCGACAATGGCGTAACGTCGGCCAACCCGCAGCATCTTGGCTGTCACAAGACCCGACATCCCGAGCAAGGCCAGCACGACGGGCAGCTGGAAGCACAGCCCGAAAGCCAGCAGGAGGGTGGTCACCAGAGAGAGATAATCCGACACTTTCGGCAGTAGTTCCACCGACACATTGCCGGCGTCCACGATCTGCTGGTTGAGGGAAAACCACAGAACGAACGGCAACATGATGAAATAGACTAGCGCCGCGCCCAAGGCGAAAAGCAGGGGCGACGCGAGCAGGAACGGCAGGAAGGCGCGGCGTTCGCGCTTGTACAATCCGGGCGCCACGAAGCGGTAGAGCTGCCAAGCCAATACGGGAAAGGTGACCACGATCGCGCCGAACACCGCGAGTTTTATCTTGGTGAAGAAAAACTCCAACGGCGCCGTGAAGACAAGCTTCAAATGTTCCATGGCCGGCGGAGGCGGGCGCAGGCCGATGATGGTCAGAAAAAGATCAAACGGGCCGTGATGCACGCCATGCTGCTTTTGGGCGGCCAACAAGCCCGCGCCAATTTCGAACGGATGCAGCAAAAACAGATAAATCTGCCGCGAAAAAGCGAAGCAGATGAAAAACCCCACGGCGAGCGCCAGCGCGCAAACAATTAGCCGCCGCCGCAACTCGACGAGGTGCTCCATTAGCGGGGCCCGCGACGATTCGATCTCTGTGTCTTCGTCGGCAATGTTCAAGGGATGGGCTCGCGCGCGGACGCCGTCGGCATCGTCGGATCAGCCGGCGGCGGCAGTTCCGTCTGCGAGATTTCCGCCAGCAGGTCGGCGCCGGAGCCTTCAACCGGTGTCTCAACCTCGGCGGTTTGAAAGCTCATCGGCGGATGCAGTTGCGCATCACCTGCGCGTAGACTGGCGTGAATGTCATCGAACACCTTTTTCGTGTCATTGTCCTGGTCAAGCCCAACGGCGGCCCGCAGCGGCTGGCCCGTGCGCATGGCTTCTACCTCGCGTCGCAATTCGTCCAGTTCCGACTGGCGCGCCATTTCATCAAAGCTTG
>JAYUBD010000627.1:0-10375 GCA_043740995.1 Caulobacteraceae bacterium
CCGTGACCCACGTCTCCGGCGTCGCCGAGCGCTACATCGCCCAGGCCGGCGCCCTCTGCCGGCTGAGCCGGCCCCTACGCGTCGTCTGCGCCTGCGGCAACGGCACGGCGGGGGCCTTCGCGCCGGAGGCCCTGCGGCGCATGGGCGCCGAGGTCATCGAGATGGATTGCAATCTCGACTGGTCGTTCCCGCGCTACAATCCCAACCCGGAAGACACCGAAATGCTGCACGCCATGGGTGCGGCCGTGCGCGCGCACGGAGCCGATCTGGCGCTCGGCTTTGACGGGGACGGCGATCGGTGCGGCGTCGTCGATGACGCGGGCGAAGAGATTTTCGCCGACAAGATCGGGCTGATGCTGGCGCGGGATTTGAGCGCGCTGCATCCCGGCGCGAAATTCGTGGTGGATGTGAAATCCACCGGCCTCTACGCCACCGACCCGGTCCTGGCCGCCCATGGCGCCTCGACCCTCTATTGGAAAACAGGCCACAGCTACATCAAGCGCAAGACCGCCGAGATCGGCGCCCTGGCGGGGTTCGAGAAATCCGGTCACTTCTTTTTCAGCGCGCCGCTCGGCCGGGGCTATGATTGCGGCCTGACCGCCGCCGCCGCCATTCTGTCGATGTTGGACCGCAATCCGGGCCGCCGACTCAGCGAACTCAAGCGCGCCCTGCCCCTGGCCTACACCTCCCTGACCATGAGCCCGCATTGCGCCGATGAGACCAAGTACGATGTCGTGGCCGCGGTGGTCGCCGCCTATGAGGCCCTGGCGGCGGCGGGCGGCGCGATCCTTGGACGCACGATCAAGGGCGTCAGCACGGTCAATGGCGTGCGGGTGTCGCTGGAGGACGGCTCCTGGCTGTTGGTGCGCGCCTCGTCCAACAAGCCGGAGTTGGTCGTCGTCGTCGAAAGCCTGCGTTCGCCCGACGATATGCGGGCCCTGTTCCACCAGGAGGTCAAGCCGAGGCTTGGAGCCTGGGCTTCGGTTGGGGCATATAACCAGGAAATCTAAGCCGGCCTCGGCCTCGAGTTTCAATCAGCAAAAACGGACGCCATCGGGATGTCCGGGGGATTTTGGTTATGCGCGTCGTGATGATTGGAACGGGCTATGTCGGCCTGGTGTCCGGAGTGTGTTTCGCTGATTTCGGGCACACGGTGACCTGCCTGGACAAGGATGCCGGCAAGATCGAACGGCTGCGGGCCGGCGTCATGCCGATCTATGAGCCGGGGCTGGAAGCCCTGGTGGCGCGCAATGTCAGCGAGGGCCGACTGGCCTTCGCGACCGAAGCGGGCGCGGCGATTTCAGAAGCGGACGCGGTGTTCATCGCCGTGGGAACTCCGTCGCGGCGGGGCGATGGTCACGCCGATCTGTCATTCGTCTATGCGGCCGCGCGGGAGATCGCGCCCTTGCTGCGCGGCTTCACGGTTCTGGTGACCAAGTCCACCGTGCCGGTGGGGGCGGGCGACGAAATCGAGGCGGTTGTCAGACGGGCGAGCCCGGACGCCGACGTCGCCGTGGTTTCCAATCCCGAATTCCTGCGCGAGGGCTCGGCCATCGAGGATTTCAAGCGTCCCGACCGGGTGGTGGTCGGACTGGAGGACGAGCGGGCGCGGGCGGTGATGACCGAGCTCTACCGTCCGCTCAACCTGAACGAGACCCCGCTGCTGTTCACCGACCGTCGCACGTCGGAACTGATCAAATATGCGGCCAATGCCTATCTCGCCATGAAGATCACCTACATCAACGAAATGGCCGACCTCTGCGAGCAGGTCGGCGCGGATGTGCAGCAGGTCGCCAAAGGGATCGGTCTGGACAAGCGCATCGGCCCGAAATTCCTGCATGCCGGCCCGGGCTATGGCGGCTCCTGTTTTCCGAAGGACACCCTGGCCCTGGTCCGCACCGCCAAGGACGCCGGCGCGCCCTTGCGCCTGGTGGAGACCACCATCGCCATCAATGACGCACGCAAAAAGGCCATGGCCGGTAAGGTGGCCCGGGCGCTGGGCGGCGATCTGACCGGCAAGATCATCGGCGTGCTGGGCCTGACCTTCAAGCCCAATACCGACGACATGCGTGATGCGCCCGCCCTGGACATTGTCCCGGCCCTGCAGGCCATGGGCGCGACCATCCAGGCCTTCGACCCCGAGGGCCATGAAGCCCGGCAAATGCTCGCCGGGGTGGATTTCAAGGATGGCCCCTATGACGCCGCCCAAGACGCTGACGCTCTGTTGATCCTCACCGAATGGGACCAGTTCCGCGCCCTCGACCTCGCCCGCGTCAAGGCCCGGATGCGCGCGCCCAACGTCATCGATCTGCGCAACATCTACCGACCCGAAGAGATGCGGCAAAAGGGCTTCACCTATACGAGCATCGGCAGGCCGTAGGATCGCCAGCGGGCGCGCGTCCTGAAGCGCCTCCGACCCGGGGGTAGACCTTTTCCTCCTTCCCCATCCACTTGTGGGGGAGGTGGCGGGCCGCCCTCTCGCGGGCCGACGGAGGGGGCGTCTGGCCGCCTCAACGCCTGGACGTGATCAGTACGGCCAGGGCTGCGAGGCGAACACCGCACCCGCCCAGAAGGCGGCGCCCAGGACGGCGACAAACACCATGCAGGCCAGACCGCCCGCGCCCTTGATCTCGACGGACTCAACGGCCTGTCGATTTTTCTTCGAACGCCCTTGCGACATTGGTCCCTCCCGCGAAGCCTTCAGCCCGGTCCCCACCGACGCGCAAAACCGAGCCGGCTTTAACGCAAAGGTTAGGAGGCGAGGGTAAATATGTCGATAATGTAATATGTCGCAGGGGTTGGTCGCACCTAGCCGCCTTGTCTCGGAGAAGGCGGCGCGTAACGTGGAGGCTGGTCTAGCCGCCGACCATGCCCGCCGCCCGCACGGCGCCGGCGATGTCCTTCACCAACTTCTCCACCAGCTTTTCGTCGTCGCCCTCCGCCATTACCCGGATCAGCGGCTCGGTGCCCGAGGCGCGCACCAGCAACCGCCCACAGCCGTTGAGACGGGCCTCGGCCTCGGCAATGGCGCTCTTCACGCCCTTGCTTTCCAAGGGCTTGCCGCCGGCGATACGGACATTCTCCATCCGCTGCGGCACCGGCTCGAACTGCCGCGCCAGGGCGCTCATCTTCTGCCCCGACCGCACCATCTCCGCCAACACCTGCAGCCCGGCGATCAGGCCGTCGCCGGTCGTGGAATAGTCGGACAGGATGATGTGGCCCGAGGCCTCGCCGCCGACATTGAAGGCGCCGTCCCGCATGCGCGCCATCACTGATCGGTCGCCGACCGCCGTGCGTTCAAGGGCCAGGCCCCGGCCCGCCAAAAACCGCTCCAGACCCAGATTGGACATCACCGTGGCCACGATCCCGCCCCCGGCCAGCCGGCCCTGGGCCGACCAGGCCGCCGCGATCAGCGCCATGATCTGGTCGCCATCGACGATCTGGCCCTTTTCGTCGCAAATCACCAGGCGGTCGGCGTCGCCGTCCAGGGCGATGCCGATATCGGCGCGATAGTCCCGCACCGCCCGAACCATCGCCTGAGGATGGGTCGAGCCGCATTCCTCATTGATATTGAAGCCATTCGGCGAGACGCCGACCTCCATCACTTCGGCCCCCAGTTCGTAGAGGGCGGTGGGGGCCACCTTATAGGCTGCGCCGTTGGCGCAATCGACCACCACCCGCAGACCGCTCAGGCTGAGGCTGCGCGGCAGGGTGGCCTTGGCGATTTCCACATAGCGGGCCTGCGCCTCGTCCATCCGCGCCACCCGCCCGAGCGCCTTGGGGCCAGCCAGGCCTTCTTGCAGCCCTTCGTCCATATGCGACTCGATCTGCATTTCCATCGCGTCCGACAACTTGTAGCCGTCGGGTCCAAACAGCTTGATGCCGTTATCGGCGAAATTGTTGTGCGAGGCGGTGATCATCACGCCCAGATCAGCCCGCATCGATCGCGTCATCATCGCCACCGCCGGGGTCGGCAGGGGACCGAACAGCCGCACGTCCATGCCAACGCTCGTAAAACCCGCCACCAGGGCCGGCTCAATCATGTAGCCCGACAGGCGGGTGTCCTTGCCGATCACCACCAGATGTCGACGATCCCCCCCCGAACGGAACAGCTTGCCCGCCGCCATGCCCACGCGTAGGGCAATTTCCGGCGTCATCGGGAACAGGTTCGCTTCGCCGCGGATCCCATCGGTGCCGAAATAGTTGCGCTTGCTCATGTCCGCCTCTCCCGTTCTCTTCCGCGTTATCGCCCGCCGGCGGAAATGGTGCGAAACCAAGAATGACCGGCCCTAACCGGCGCCGGCTGATATCCGAGCCCAGGACTTCGCGCCGACCCAATACCGCCAAGCCCCTCGGGTCACAAATCGACGTTTCCAGAAGGACCAAAACCCATGTGCGGCATCATAGGCATAGTCGGCGTGACGCCGGTCGCCAGTCGACTGGTGGACAGCCTGCGGCGCCTTGAATATCGCGGGTACGATTCCGCCGGCGTCGCCGCCCATGCCCACGGTCGGATCGAGCGTCGCCGAGCCGAAGGCAAGCTGCGCAATCTGGAAATCCTGTTGGTCGCCGAGCCCCTGACGGGCACGGTGGGCATTGGCCACACGCGTTGGGCCACGCATGGCGCGCCGACTTTACGCAACGCCCACCCCCAAATGGCGGGCCGGGTGGCGGTGGTGCACAACGGCATTATCGAAAACTTCGCGGCGCTGAAGGCCGAACTTCAGGTCGACGGCCGTCACTTCGAAAGCGACACCGATACCGAGGTGGTGGCGCATCTGATGGATCGCGCCCTAGCGGCGGGCGCCGGGGCGATCGACGCGTTCAAGGCGGCGTTGGCTCGCCTGACCGGCGCGTTCGGTCTCGCCGTCATCGTCGAGGGTGAAAGCAATCTGGTGATGGGCGCCCGGCGCGGCAGCCCGCTGGTGGTCGGTCATGGCGATGGCGAGATGTTCATCGGCACCGACGCCCTGGGCCTCGCCCCGTTCACCAATCGGATTACCCATCTTGAGGACGGCGATTTCGTCGCCATCGATCACCAGGGCGCCCGCATCTTCGAGGCGAGCGGCCAGCCGGTGGAGCGCCCGATGCGGATCGTCTCCACCGCCAGCGCCCTGGTGGAAAAGGGCGCCTATCGGCACTTCATGGAAAAGGAGATCCATGACCAGCCCGACGCCTGCCAGCACACCCTTTCGGCCTATATCGATCCGATTACCCGAACGGCCTCGTCCCGGGGCTTTGATTTCGCCGGCATCGACCGTCTGCAGATCGTCGCCTGCGGCACGGCCGCCTATGCCGGCATGATCGGCCGCTATCTGTTCGAACGCCTGGCCGGCCTGACCACCGATGTCGAGATCGCCTCGGAATTCCGCTACCGGGAGCCCGCCCTGACGCCCGGCGCCCTGGCCCTGGCGATCTCCCAATCCGGCGAGACCGCCGACACCCTGGCCGCCCTTCGCTGGTGCAAGGCGCGCGGCATTCTGACGGGCGCCCTGGTGAACAGCCACGAATCGACCATGGCGCGGGAGGTGGACGTCATGTTCCCCACCCATGCCGGCCCGGAAATCGGCGTCGCCTCGACAAAGGCCTTCACCTCGCAAGTCGCCGCCCTCGCCGCCCTCGCCATCGCCGCGGCGCGGCAACGCGGTCGCATGAGCGCGGAGGAGGAGGCGAGGCTGGTCGCCGTCCTGCTGGAGGCCCCCCGCCTGATCGCCGACGCCATCGGCGCCGAGAGCGAGATCCAGCGGATCGCTCCCGACCTCGCCAAGGCGCGCGACGTGCTCTATCTGGGCCGCGGCGCCATGTATCCCCTGGCCTTGGAGGGCGCGCTAAAACTAAAGGAAATCAGTTATATCCACGCCGAGGGCTATGCCGCCGGCGAGCTGAAACACGGCCCGATCGCCCTGGTCGACGAGGCCACGCCGACCATTGTGATCGCCCCCAGCGACGCCCTGTTCGACAAGACCGCCTCGAACATGAGCGAAGTGATCGCCCGGGGTGGACGGGTGGTCTTGATCACCGACGCCCAGGGCGCCCGGCATGCCCCGGAGGGCGCAAGCCTAGTGGTGGCGCCGGCCTGCGATCCGCTGATCGCGCCCCTGGTGTTCGCCGTGCCGATCCAGCTGATGGCCTATCATGTCGCGGTGTTGAAGGGGGCCGACGTTGATCAGCCGCGCAACCTCGCCAAATCGGTCACCGTTGAGTAAGGACGCGGCTCAGTCCGCGAGGAGCCGCCGATGAAACCTGTTCGCAAGGCTGTCCTGCCGGTGGCCGGCCTCGGCACGCGCATCCTGCCGGCCGCCAAGGCGACGCCGAAAAACATGCTCAACGTATTCGACCGCCCACTGCTGGCGCATGTGGTGGCGGAGGGCCGCGCGGCGGGAATCGAGCATTTCGTGTTCGTGGTCGGGCGCGGCCAGTCGGCGATTGAGGACTATTTCGACCACGGCTTTGAATTGGAGAGCCAGCTGGAAGCCAAGGGCCGCAAGGCCCTGCTGGACGCGGTCCGCGCTGACCTGCCGAGGCCCGGGCAGATGAGCTTTGTTCGCCAGATGGCCCCCCTTGGACTGGGCCACGCCATCTGGTGCGCCCGCGACATTGTCGGCGACGAGCCGTTCGCCGTGATGCTGCCCGATATGCTGATGCTGGCCGAGCCGGGCGCGCTCGGCCAGACCCTGGCGGCCTATGGCGCGGTCGGCGGCAACATCGTCGCCGTCGAGCCGGCCCCGCCCGGCGAGGCCCACAAATACGGCATCGTCGCCCTTGGCGCGCCGGCCCTTGGCTTTAAGGGGCGTCTCAGCGCCATGACCGGCATGGTGGAAAAGCCCGCGCCGGGCACGGAGCCGTCGAACCTGTTCATCTCCGGACGCTATGTCCTGCAACCGGACATTTTCCCGCTGCTCGAGCGCCAGGAGGCCGGGGCCGGCGGCGAAATCCAGTTGACCGACGCCATGCTGCGGCTGCTTGAGTCACAGGCGTTTCACGCGCTGCGCTATGATGGAACGACCTATGATTGCGGCGACCGCCTGGGTCTGCTGCGCGCCAATCTCGCCGTCGGACTTGCACATGCGCAGGATGGCGCCCAGGTTCGCGCCCTGGTCGAGGCGCTGCTGCACGGCGCCTGAGCACGCCGCAACGGAGACAGGCGCATCGGCGGACTTCCCCAGGCCTTCACCCTGCTGCAGGTGACCCCCCGTCTCGACGAGGGCGGCGTCGAGCGGCTGACCCTCGACGTGTCGAACGCCGTGGCGCGGGCCGGCGGCCGGTCCCTGGTGGCCTCGCGCGGCGGGGGCCTGGAGGCGGCGCTGCTCGTCGGCGGCGGCGTTTTGGCGCGCCTGCCGGTGCACGCGCGTAACCCTTTGGTCGTCGCCCTGAACGCCGCACGCCTGGCGCGGCTGATCAAAAGCGAGGCGGTCAGTCTGGTGCATGTGCGGTCGCGCGCACCGGCCTTCAGCGCCCTGTGGGCGGCCCGCGCCACCCGCACCCCAATCGTCGCCACCTATCATGGCATCTACAGTGCCCGTTCCAGCCTGAAGCGCTGGTACAATGGGGTGATGACCCGCGCCGACGTGGTGATCGCCAATTCCAGTTTCACGCGCGCCCATATCATCGCCCAGCATCGGGGTGCGGAGCGGAAGATCGTGGTCATTCCCGAGGGAATCGACACGTCGATGTTTGATCCGGCGACGGTCTCCGTCGCGCGTATCGCGGCGCTGCGCCAAGCCTGGGGTCTGTTCGGTGATCCTCCGCGCCGCGTGATCCTGCTCCCCGCCCGCCTGACCGGTTGGAAGGGCCAGCGGCTGATGATTGAGGTTCTGGCCCGGATGAGCGGCCGGGCCGCTGGCGACGCCGTGCTGATCCTGGCCGGCCAGGCGCAAAGCCCGCATGAGGCGCGCGCGTTGACGGACGCCGCGGTGCGAGCCGGGGTGGCGGGCCGGGTGCGACTGGTCGGCGCCGTCGCCGACATGCCCGCCGCCTATGCCCTGGCCGATCTGGTGGTGGCGCCCTCCACCGAACCGGAATCATTTGGCCGGTGCGTCGCAGAGGCCGGAGCGATGCAACGCCCGGTCCTGGCCGCCGCTCTGGGCGGCGTCGCCGAGACTGTGCTGCATGGCGAAACCGGTTGGCTGGCGCCGACCGGTGACGCGTCGGCCTGGGCGACGGCCGTGCAACGCGCCCTGGCTCAATCGCCAGCGGAATTGGCCAGGATCGGCCGGGCGGCCCGCCAAAGGGTGGTCAGCCGCTACGGCTTGGAGGCCATGTGCGACGCCACCTTCGCCCTCTATTGCCGCCTGGTTGAGGCGCGGACGCGATGAGCGCGCCGATCGACGACATCCTGGTCATCAAGTTTTCGGCCCTGGGCGATGTTCTGATGGCTTTCCCGGCGTTCGCGCGGATCCGCGCCGCGCACCCGGCGGCGCGGATCACCCTGTTGACCACGCCGCTGTTCGCCGGACTGGCGGGCGCCAGCCCGTATTTCGACCGGGTGGAGAGCGACGGGCGCCCTGGCGATCTGGTCGGCTGGCTGCGCCTGGTTTGGCGGCTGCGCCGCGCCCGCTACCAGCGGGTCTATGATCTGCAGACCAATGATCGCACCAACCTGCTGTTCCAGGCCCTGCGGCCACGGCCCCCGGCCTGGTCCGGGGTGGCGGAGGGCTGCGCCCTGCCCCACCGCAACAAGGCGCGCATGACCATGCACAGCCTGGAGCGCCATGCCGAGCAATTGATGCACGCGGGGATCTGGCCGGACGCGCCGGTGCGCCCGGGCGCGGGCGCCCCTCCCGACCTTGGTTGGATCCTGGCCGGCCAGCCGGCGGAGGCCACAGCCAAGAGGGCCACCGTCGTCCTGATCCCCGGCAGCGCCCCGCATCGCCCGGAAAAACGCTGGCCGGCGAACTTCTACGGCGTCCTGGCCGAACGCCTGGCCGCCCTGGGCCATGCGGTGGTGATCGTCGGGACCGCGCCCGAACGCCCCCTCGCCGACGCCATCCGCCGCCGGGCGCCCGGCGCCCGCGACCTGACCGGGACCACCAGCCTGGAGCAACTCGCCGCCCTGGGCGCGCGGGCGGCGCTGGTGGTGGGCAATGACACCGGACCCACCCATCTGTTGGCCGCCGCCGGGGCGCCCACCCTGGTGTTGTTTTCATCCGCTTCCGACCCGGCCCTGTCCGCCCCGCGCGGCGCGGTGCGGGTGTTGCGGGCCCCCCGGCTGGAAAACCTGCCGCTCGAAACCGTGCTGGCCGCGGCGCTTGCCGGCCTTGAATCCTCGCCCCGCGAAAATTCGGCGACTTTGTGACAACGCCACGCCTTGATCGGGCGGTGCGCCTTGGTCATATACCGTGTACACTCAGGCCCACTTACCCCTGAGACTAAGCGACAACCACCACAGGAGAACAGCCTATTCGCCGTCCAATGCCCGCGCCGCCGTCCAAGGACGGTCCCCGCATCAATGATGAGATTCGCGTACCACGCGTTCTGTTGATCGATCAGAACGGCGAGAAACAGGGGATCATGCCGACCTCGGCGGCCCTGGAAGCCGCGGTCGAAGCGGGGCTGGATCTGGTGGAGGTGTCGCCGACGGCGGATCCGCCGGTCTGCAAGATTCTCGATTTCGGTAAGTTCAAATTCCAGGAACAGAAGAAAAAGAACGAGGCGCGCAAACGCCAGAAACTGGTGGAGGTGAAGGAAATCAAGCTTCGCCCCAATATCGACGTTCACGATTATGCGGTGAAAACCAAGGCCATGCACCGCTTCTTCGAAGAGGGCGACAAGGTCAAGGTGACCTTAAGGTTCCGCGGCGGCGAGATGCGCCACCCCGAGCTCGGCATGAAGCTGCTGCACCAGGTGCGCAACGATTTCGACGAAATCGCCAAGGTCGAATACGAGCCCCGCATGGAAGGCCGCCAAATGATCATGATCCTCGCCCCCCGCTGATCAGCCGGCGCGAGGCTCCGGCCGCCCGGGCAGGCGGAGGGCAGACGACGAGGTCGTCGGGCGGGGAACTGTCGATCATCACCAACGCGATGGCGAGCTTCACACTTCCTCACCCTCGCCGATGCTTCGCATCGTCGTGTCCTCCTCATGCCGGGGAGGGAGGGTCGGGTTGAAATTCGACGCGTTAAGTTGCATAATGCAAATTGGCGGTTGAGCCTTCGGCGGCGTCGCCAACGGGATGCCATCTAGAGGTTATTAGTTAACAAATACAAATAGATATGGTCAGAGATGGATGCCTTCCGGTTGCCAAAAAATGCCATCCGGCTGCCATTTGACTGCCAGTCAGCTGCCAAAAGAATCCAAAGGATGCCATCCAGCTGCCAGGAAACTGCCAATGGACTGCCAAAAAGCTGCCAACCCGCCGAAAATTTGCGCGCCGAGC
>JAYUBD010000628.1:0-3208 GCA_043740995.1 Caulobacteraceae bacterium
TGGAGTTGGGCGAGGGATTGATCGCCCTCCAGTTTGCGGCCTTGCACCAGGAAGGTCGGCGTGCCGGTGACGCCATGATCCTTGGCGTCCTTGGTCGTGCGTTCGGTCAGGGCTTTCAACGCCGCTTCGTCCGAAAGGCAGGCTTCCAACTGTTTGTCATTGAGGCCGGCATCCTTGGCGATGACGGCAAGGACCGCGGCGCCGCCATGCTCGATCTGTTCCTGCTGGGCGAACACCGCATCGACGACCTGGAAATATTTCTTGGGGCCGGCGCAGCGGGCCGTCAGGAAACCGGCGGCCGCCAGGGCGGAGTCGCCGGTCAGCATCTCACGAAACACGAACCGCACGCGGCCCGTGTCGATCTGCGCCTTCTTGAATTGTGGAAACACGGTTCGCGCCCAGACCGCGCAATGCGGACAGCCGACCGAGGCGTATTCCACCACGGTCACCTTGGCCTTGGGCGAGCCCAGCGCCATGTCGGAAACGGGCGCGACCGCGGAAGGCTGTGGGGCGGCGGGCGTCTGGGCCTGGACCGCCCCCGCCGCCATCCACAGAGCGACGACGAAGCGCACGAACCGCGAGGGACTCATGACCCGGTCTTGGCGCCGGCCTGGGCGGCGGCCACGGCGGCGTCGAGCTCGGCCAGCGACATTTCACCCTTGTCATAGGTCTTGCCGTTGATGACGAAGGTCGGGGTGGCGTTGATCTTGTCTTCGTTCACATATTTCATCCAGCGCGCATTCAGATCGTTCAAGGTCTTTTCGTCCTTGATGCAGGTCTCGAACTGGGCGTCGGTCAGGCCGGCGGAACGGGCGATGTTGAGGAGTACGGCATGGGGCTGGCCGTCGCGAAACATCTCCTCCTGGCCGTGATAGATGGCGTCGACCACCTGGAAATACTTGTCCTTGCCGGCGCACCGGGCGGTGAGAAAGCCGGCGGCGGCGATGGCCGGATCGCCGGTCAGGGCCTCGCGGGCGATGTAGCGGACCTTGCCGGTGTCGATGTATTTCGCCTTGAACGCCGGGAAGACCGTATTGTTGAACGTCGCGCAGTGCGGGCACGACACCGAGGCGTATTCAATCATGGTCACCTTGGCCGTCGCCGAGCCCATGCTCATATCCTCGGCGGAGGTCGAGACGCCGCCGGGCTTTTGGCAGGCGCTGAGGGCGGCGACAGCGGCGAGGCTGGCGGCGAGGGCGAGAAGATTGCGCATGGCAGGGTCCGTCTTGGCCGAGGGGTCAAAGAGATTCGCTCCGAAGCGCTCCCGTCGCGCCCCGGTGTAGCCGCGTTGTGGCGCATGAACCGCCTCGCGCGCAAGCCGCCTCTCATCTCGGCATCATCACACCCACTGGCGTGTTTCAGGGCATGGGGCGGTCGTGCCGGATGACCTCGCGTCCGAGGCGGATCAAGGCGTCCTTGAGGACGCCTTCGGGGAAATTGGCCAGGCTGTCCAACAGGCCCTGCTCGGCGGCGGCGTCCAGGGGCCCGCGGTTCCGGCGGCGCGCGGCGCGCATGGCCGGGTTCGGGCGCTCGGTAAGGCCGTGCAACGGACCTTGCACAACGCGCAGCCGGGCGACTGCCCCGGTCCCCAGGAACAGGTTGACCCTGGCCAGGATGTCGGCGGACTGGTGCTGGATGATGATCGCCGAGGGACCCTCCACCCGCAATTCCAGCACGGCGCCCTCGCCATTGCGAGGCTTGATCAACTTGCTGGGCTCACTGCGGCGCGCCAGGGTCTGGCCGACGATCTCCTTCCAGCGAACCTTGAGGCCGTCGGCGCCCCGACCGAACTTGTCATCCAGGGCCTTGAGCGTCTTGACCAGGGCGCGCGCCGCCGGCGGCGGCGGCGCGCGCGGCGGACGGCTGCGCTTGGCGGTGAGGATGCGCAGCGCCTCCTGGGTTGAGGGGAGCGGTCGGGCCATGCCCGTTGTATAGCCGCGCCTATGTCCCCTGTCGCCCCCACCGCCGCGCGCGCCCGAATTCGCAGCCGACTTCTGGCCTGGTACGACCGCCACGCCCGCACCCTGCCCTGGCGAGCCGGTCCCGGCCGGGCGCCCGAGCCTTACCGCGTCTGGCTGTCCGAGATCATGCTGCAGCAGACGACGGTGCCGCACGCCACACCGTACTTCGAGTCCTTCACACGGCGATGGCCGACGGTAAGCGCCCTGGCGGCGGCGTCCGACGATGCGGTGATGGCCGCCTGGGCGGGGCTCGGCTACTACGCCCGCGCCCGCAATCTGCTGGCCTGCGCGCGACTGGTCAGCGGCGCGCATGGCGGGCGGTTTCCTGCCACGGAGGCGGGCCTCAAGGCCTTGCCGGGGGTTGGCGACTACACCGCCGCCGCCGTGGCGGCGATCGCTTTTGGCCAGGGCGCCAATGTGGTGGACGGCAATGTCGAGCGGGTGATGGCGCGGCTATATGCGGTTGAGACGCCGCTGCCGACGGCCAAGCCGGAATTGAAACGCCTGGCCGCCGCGCTGGTGACCGGCGAGCGTCCCGGAGACTGGGCGCAGGCGCTGATGGATCTGGGATCCGGCATTTGCCGACCCCGGACGCCGCTTTGCGGCGACTGCCCTCTGGCCTCCGATTGCCAGGCCAGGCGCCTGGGCGCGCCGGAAACCTGGCCCCGCCGCGCCGCCAGGACCGAACGACCGCACCGGCGCGGCGTCACGTTCGTCCTGACGCGGGGCGGGCAAGTCGCCCTAATCAGGCGTCCGCCCAAAGGGCTGCTCGGGGGCATGGTCGGACTGCCCACCACCGACTGGCGCGCCGAGCCTTGGACGCGCGCCGCCGCTCTGGCCGCCGCGCGCTCACTGGCGCCTTCCGCCCTATGGCGCGAGGCGGGATCCGTGGACCACGTCTTCACCCATTTTTCCCTGACCCTTGGCGTGCTGACGGCGACCACCGATCAGGCGTTCGATCTGATCTGGCTGCCCCATGCCGAAGCGTTGGCCGCGACCCCCTCGGTGTTCAGCAAGGCGCTGCGCCTGGGGCTGGGCCGGGCGATCTCGAACAGGGTGTAAACTACGCCGCTCGGCGCCTGGCGACCGATACCGACGACCAACCGGTCGTTCAGCCAGGCATAGGAATCCGCGCCGGTCTCCAGGCGCACGACCGACCGCTGTCAGCTCGCCATCTCCGCCCGGATTTTCGTCCGCAGCACATCGATGGGGGTGAGGCCCTTGTCGGTGCGGATATGCCAATAGGT
>JAYUBD010000629.1:0-10350 GCA_043740995.1 Caulobacteraceae bacterium
GCGCACCGTGAACGATCCGGCGGCAGTCGCGGTCGCCGCGGGGGCGGCCGCCGGCTCGGCGCCGAAGCGGTAGAGTTGCGCCGGTTTGGTCTTTGGCAGCAGCGAAATACAGCCGGCCAGCAGACTTCCGATCAGCGCCGCGGCGATAATCGACATCCATCGGCGAGGCGTCGCGCCACTGGGCCGCGTGGTGATGTCATGGGTCATGGACGCACCTCGATTTCCTTGGCCTTGGCCTTTGAGATCAAGCCTTGGGGATTAGCCTGCGCCTCGATCAGGATACGGTCGAGCTGGTCGGTGGCGCGCTGCAGGCTGGCAATGGTGGCGGACAATTGCGGTAGGCCGTTAGCGGCGAAATCTCCGGCGGGACCGGACAGTTTTTGCATGGTGACGCGCAGATCCTTGGCGGTTGTCTGAAGCTCGGTGGCGGCGTCGCCGATCTTCGCCAATGATCGTTTGCCGTCGCCGTCAACCAGCCCCTGGCCCGACCTGGCCAGATCGCGGATCTGCTGCGCGGCCTCATCGGCGTTTTGGAGGGTCTTTTGCGCATCGTCGATGATCGATTTGCGCGCCTTCAATTCATCCGCCAGGGATTGGACATCCCCCAGAGTGCGTGTCATGGCCCCGATATTCTGGTCGGAAAACACCCGGTTCACGCGGTCCAGGGCTTCCACCGTGCGCTGGATGATAAAGCCGCCGCCGGCCAGAAGATCGGAGAGCGCGTCACGCTGACTCGACATTCGCGGAAACCCAGCGGCGTCGCGCGGCATGGTCTTGAGCAAAGGCAGCGTCGCCGTGCCGGCCGAAATCTGCACATAATTGACGCCGGTAATGCCCTGCGGTTCGAGCACCGCGTAGGAATCCTTGCGGATCGGCACATCCGAAGTAACGCGCGCCCGGGCGATCACCATCCGTGGGTCCGACGGATCAAGGCTGATCTTGTTGACGTCGCACACCTTGATGCCGTTGAAATGCACTTCCGCACCCTGGGCGAGGCCGCGAACGGGACCCTGGAAAACGATGTCGAACGTGTCGAAGCCGCGGCTGAACTTGTTCCCGGCCAGCCAGACGACGAACACCACCAATCCGACCATAAGGATCGCGGAGATCAGGCCCACCAGGGCATAGTTGGCATTGCGCTCCATCAGGCGGCCCTCCCAGCCCGCGCGTCCGATGCCGCCCGTCCGCGGGCGCCATGGAAATAGCTTTGGATCCAGGGGTGATCCGATGCTTCGAGGTCACGGACCGGAGCCATGGCCACCACCTTCTTGTCGGCGATGACCGCAACCTGATCGGTGATGCGATACAGGCTGTCCAGGTCGTGGGTGATCATGAATATGGTCAGGTTCAGACTGTCGGACAACTCGTTGATCAGGTCGTCGAACGCCGCGGCGCTGATCGGGTCGAGCCCAGAGGTCGGCTCGTCGAGGAACAAAAGTTCGGGGTCCAGGGCCAGGGCGCGGGCCAGGGCGGCGCGTTTGATCATGCCGCCGGACAGCTCAGCGGGTTTCAGGGCGGCGGCCTCGGGCGGCAAGCCGGCCAGGGCGATCTTCAGGTTCGCCAGTTCGCCGATCTCACCCTTGCGCAGATCGGTATGCTCGAACATCGGCGCGGCGACATTCTGTTTGACGGTTAGATTCGACCACAGGGCGCCCTGCTGAAACAACACCCCCCAGCGCCGTTCGATGGCTGTCCACTGGCGGCGCTTGGCATAGCGGATGTCCTGGCCGAACACCTTGACGGATCCGGCCTGCGGCGCGCGCAAACCGATGATGGTGTTGAGCAGCACCGATTTTCCCGAGCCCGATCCCCCCACCACGCCCACCACATCGCCGCGTTGGATCGTCACATCAAGACCGTCGTGAACGACATTGTCGCCGAAACTCGACACCAGCCCCTGGACCTCGATTGGGGGCGCCTCCAGATCCAGGACCGGTTCAACCGGATCGCTCATATGTCGAGCTTCATATAGATTAAGGCGAACACCGCATCGATCAGAATGGCCGCGAAGATGGCGTGCACCACCGCCGCCGTGACCTTGCGTCCCAGCGATCCGACATCGCCGCCGACCGCCAGGCCCTGGCGACAACCGATGCCGGCGATCACCACGGCCATCACCGGTCCCTTGGACATACCCACCCAAAAGTGAGTCAAGCCGACATTGTCGATCAAACGCTGAAAAAAGGCGTCCGGACTCAGGCCCAACACCGTGGTCGCCACCGCCATTCCGCCGGCCAGGCCGGCGATGGTGGCCACGAAAATCAACAGGGGGATGGTGATCAGCAGCCCGAGGAACCTTGGAAACACCAGGGCCTCGAACGGATCGACACCCAGGACATGCATGGCGTCGATCTCTTGATTCATTTTCATCGCGCCGATTTCGGCGGCGAAGGCGGAGGCTGAACGCCCGGCCAATAGGAGGGCGGTGATCAAAACATTGAATTCCCGCAGAACCGCGATGCCGATCAACTCCACCGCGAACACCTGCGCCCCGAATCGGCTCAGCAGATTGGCGCCCAACAGGCCCACCACCGCGCCGATGAAGAAGGTGGTGATCGCCACGATCGGCAAGGCGTCGAGGCCGGCCCGCTCGGCCAGGGCGAAAACCGACGCCCAGCGGATCCGCCGGGGATTGGCGGCCGCCCGACCCATGGCCACCAGCAGATGACCGTTGAACACCATGGTGTCGATCAGGGTGTCGCCGATATCGACGACGCCGCGACCCAGACGGTCAAACAGATCATGCACCGTGCGCAGTCGCGGATCCGCCGCCGCCGGATGCCGCGTGGCGCGCTCGACGAGGTCGAGCAAGGTCTTGAGTTCCGGCGTGGCGAGAATGCCGTCGGAATCTGCCTTGCGCCCGGTGGCGCGAAGCAGGCCCCAGGCGCCCGAGGTGTCGCAACGACCGATTCCCCGCAAATCCAGGATTACCCGCGGTTTGGACTTCAGGCTTTCAGCCAGCCGGTCCGGCGCCTCGCCCATGTCCACCGCCGTCCAATCGCCGGTGAGCACAGCGGCCTGGCCGTGGTCGGTATCCTCAAGGTGAAAATCGGCGACCTGTGGCATGCGTCGGCGGCGGATGACCGCCCTGGCTCCTTGCGCGGGTGCGTCGTTGCGGCGACCCTTCGTCACCCTTAGAGCAGGGCGCGCGGATGGGAAATGCGTTGTCCCAGACAATGGTTCCGCTAGATAATATACCGCCCCCGGCGACCGCTTCAATCCGTCGGCGGCCCGCTGGTATTGGGTTTTGGCGCATGGGTGATTCGCAGCAGATTGGCGGCGCCCGGCGCGCCCATCGGCGGCCCGGCGATGATCAGCACGCGTGCGCCCGGGCTGGCCAGGCCCAGATCGGCCGCCATGTGCGCGGCTTCCTCGGTCATGGCGGCAATGCCGCGCGGCTGGCGGGCGACCCGCGGCTCAAGGCCCCAGACCACGGCCAGGCGACGGGCGACGGCCTCATTCGGCGCGATGGCAAGCATGGGATGCTGCGGGCGCTCGCGCGCAAGTCGCCTGGCCGTACCGCCCGTCGTGGTGTAGGCGACCAGACAGGCGGTCGATCGGGCTTCCGTCGCGCGGGTGGCGGCGGCGATCAGCGCGTCCACATCCTCGTCGGCGTCCGGGCCATGTTCGGCGCGCATCAGGGCCGGCCACATGGGATCGGCCTCCACCTTGCGGATGATGGCATCCATCATCGCCACCGCCTGTCGCGGATAGGCGCCCGCCGCCGACTCGGCCGACAACATCAGGGCGTCGGCGCCCTCATAGACGCCATTGGCGACGTCGGTGGCTTCGGCTCGGGTAGGCGAGGGACTGACGGTCATCGATTCCAGCATCTGCGTGGCGATCACCACCGGGACGCCCCGCCGCCGGGCGGCCCGCACGATGATCTTCTGCGCCACCGGCACGTCCTCGGGCGCCAGCTCAACGCCCAGATCGCCGCGCGCCACCATCAGCCCGTCGCTGACATCCAATATGGCTTCCAGTTCGCGGACGGCTGACGGCTTCTCAATCTTGGCCATGATCGCTGCGCGCCCCTGCACCAGGGCGCGCAGGTCGGCCATGTCGGCGGCGTGTTGCACGAACGACAGCGCGATCCAGTCCACCCCGATCCGCAAGGCGAATTCCAGATCGACGCGGTCTTTTGCGGTCAGGGCCGGCACCGGTATGGTCACGCCCGGCAGGGCGAGGCCCTTATGGTCCGACAAATGGTCGCCGGACACCACCAGGGCATCGGCGAAACCCTCGCCGATCGCCGAGACCCTAAGACGTACCCGGCCATCATCGAGCAACAGGGCGACGCCGGGACGCAGCACCTTGAACACATCGGGGTGGGGCAGTTGAACCCGCCTTGCGTCGCCGGGGGCGGGGTCAAGGTCGAGGCGGATAGTTTGTCCGGACGTGATCGCCACGCGGCCCTCGGCGAACACGCCGAGGCGAAATTTCGGACCCTGAAGGTCGCCCAGCACCGCCAGGGGCCGCTGCAGTGCCGTCTCCGCGGCACGCACCGTCTCCAGCGCCGCCGCGTGATCGTCGTGGACGCCGTGGCTGAAATTCAATCGAAAGACGTCCACCCCGGCCTCGGCCAGGGCGAGCACCGCTGCGGCCCCCCGGCTGGCGGGCCCGAGGGTGGCGACGATACGGGTGCGGCGTTGTCGGATCATCCGATGACCATAGGGCGCCGGATGGGGAAACCTTAGTGACGTTTCGGCAAACTCGCCCCGCGATCAGCCCGCCAGCAACCGGGCGGCGGCGTCGAGCCTGGCGCCGGCGGCGTTCAGCACCGCCGCCGTGCGACCAATATAGTCCGCCGCCTCGCTCCATCGCCGGGATTCGATGGCTTCGCGCACGCCTGGCAGGGTCTTGGCGCCATAGCCGGTCAACAGGCCGGGCGCATAGATCAGGTGTCGGTACCAGGGCCGACCCGGCAGACCGCGATCATCGGTCAGGGCCTGCTCGACCCCTTGCACGATGACGTCAACGGCCAGGTCGCGCTTCGCCGATCGCGCACCGTCTGCCGTCGCGGTGACCGCTTGGTCATAGGCGTTGGCGCTGGTCTTCAGGTGCGCGGCGGCCGCCTCCAGCGGCCCAAAATCGAGGGCCGGCGCGACCGTCTCGTGGTCCGGCGCGCCGGATGAAATGGTCGGGTCGGCGGCCAGGGCGAAAGCCTTCTCATCAAGCAGCCGGTCGATCGCCTGGCTACGTTCGCGGCTGGTTTCCATAAGCTTCTTCAAAGCCTCCACATGGCCGGCCACCGTGTCGGCCAGTTCACTGAAGCGCAAAGGGGCGATGTCGGCGTCGGCGGCGCGCAGGACCAGCCGCCCGCCGGTCTGAGCCAGGGCCCGTCCATAGACAAAGCCGGGATCACCCCACCGCTCGAAATGCTCAAACGTGTCATAGGCCGAATGATAGACGCCCCCCGACTGGCCCTCGCCGCCGAAGCCGATATTCGCCGAGGCGATGCCCAAATGCTGCACGAACGGCGTGTAGTCCGAGCCGGAGCCCATGTCGCCGACCGGCAGATCGCCGTGCGCGCGGGCGGACTTCGCCGCGGCCCTCACCTCCGCCGAGGCGTCGGGCGCGATGGCGCTGACCTGCAGTCGGGCCAGGGCGCGATCACGAACATTGGCGCCGGTCTGCGGGTCGCGGACATCGGCGCCGGCCTCGTTGATCATCCGCTGCAGGGAATAGCTGGCGTCGATCCCCAGAAAGCCGCGATCACTCTCGTCGGAATTGATATACATCACCGCCTTGGCCTGGAGTTCCTTGGCGTGGGTCTCGGCCCATTCGGTGGACCCGAGCAGGCCGGGTTCCTCGCCATCCCAGCTGGCATAGACAATGGTCCTGGCCGGTCGCCAGCCGCTCTTGGCCAGAGCGCCCAGCGACTTGGCTTCCTCCATCATCGCGGTCTGGCCGGAGAGCGGATCCTCGGCGCCGAACACCCAGCCGTCCCGGTGATTGCCGCGCACCACCCACTGATCAGGCTCTCTGGCCCCCTTCATCACAGCGATCACGTCATAGAGCGGCTTCTGGCTCCAATCCGACTGGACGACGAGGTGCGCCTGGACGCCCGCGCCGCCGACCCGATAGGTGATCGGCAGAGCCCCGCGCCAGCCCTTCGGGGCGACGGGACCGGTAAGCGCCGCCAGGAAGTGTTGTGCGTCGCCCCAGGAAATCGGCAGGGTGGGAATCTTCAAAATGGTCTTGGCGTCGGCCAGCGCCAGGCGCGGCGCGCCTTCCACGGCGCCAATGCCGGGCGTCAGTGGATCGCCGGCTTCCACCGGCATGTCCAGCACCGAACCGCGCTGCACGCCGCGCTCGGGTCGAAAGGCCCCGGCGGGATAGGGCTCGCCCTGGCCATAGCCGTCATCCGCCGGATCCGAATAGATGATGCAGCCCACCGCCCCATGTTCCTGGGCCAGCTTGGGCTTGAGCCCCCGCCAGCCGGCGCCATAGCGGGCGATGACGATCTTGCCCTTCACGTCGAGCCCCAGGCGTTGCAGGGCGGCATAGTCGGCGGGCATGCCGTAATTCACATAGATCAGCGGCGCGGTGACGTCGCCATCGCCCCCGAACGCCACATAGGCGGCCAGGCCGCCGGCCTGGCGGGCGGAGGTCGCGTCACCGGGAATGGGTGGTTCGGTCAGGGTGGCGTCGAACGGCGCGGCGCCTTCCAGCCGCAACATCTCGCTCCGCGGCGTGGGATAGAGCACGCTGAACACCTCGATCCGGGCGTCCCAGCCCCAGGCCTTGAACTGCGCCAGGGTGAATTCGGCATTGGCCTTGTCATGCGGCGAGCCGACCTGATTGGGTTCTGACGACATCTGGCGCAGGCGCTCGCGAATGGCGCCGGTCGACAGGCCCGCATCGAACCTGGCTTCCAGCGCCCGTTCCACCTCGGTTCCGACCGTGGAAAAACCAAGCAGGGGGGCCGCGGCGCCCGGGCCGGCCAGGACGAGGGCGGCCGCGCCGGCCAGCAGGCGGGAGGCATGTTTCATGAAATCATCCTTTGAACGCGGAACGGGAGCGGGGTTGAGGCCGGCTCAGCCGGGCGCCGGGCGCGCCCGTTGATTATAGAGCATCTTGACCAGAGACTCGCGCTCGGTCGGCGACAGGGCGGTGAAATCGACGGCGGGGCCGGCGGTGACCGCCATTCCCCTGACCACCGCCGGGCGGGACCCGACCTCGTCAAACCAACGCTTGAAGTGCTTGAACTCATTGATATCCTGGCCCTGGGCCTCCCAGTTCACCGTCCACGGATACGAGATCATGTCGGCGATCGTATAGTCGTCGCCGCACAGATAGCGCCGGTCGTACAGGCGATTGTTCAGCACGCCATACAACCGGTTCACCTCGTCGGTGAAGCGCGCCACCGCATAGGATTGATCGCCCCGGGTGTCGCCCAACCGGCGGAAGTGACCGCATTCACCGCTCTTGGGACCCTGGTTGGCCATCTGCCAGATCACCCACTGGGTCACTTCGTATTTGCCGCGCGGGTCGGTTGGCCAGAATTTCCCGGCCTTTTCCGCGATGTACATCATGATCGCGCCGGATTCGAAGATGGCGATCGGCGCGCCGCCGCCGAGCGGTTCATGATCGACCATGGCCGGCATGCGGTTGTTGGGACTGATGCCCAGGAAGTCGCCCGTAAACTGGTCGCCCTTGCCGATATTGCAGGACACGATCCGATAGGGCAGGCCGCATTCCTCAAGCAGGATGGTGACCTTTTTGCCGTTGGGAGTCGGCCAATAATGGATGTCGATCATAAGCGTCTCCGGTAAGGTTGGGCGGGGCAATCAGCGCGGCCGATCACCGATCACCGTGACCCGTTCCATGCGGCGCACGTTGGGCCAATAGTCGGAAACCGCATAGTGTTGGCTGGCGCGATTGTCCCAGAAGGCGATGGAATGGGTCTCCCAGCGGAACCGGCACTGATATTCCGGGGTCGCCGCCTGGGCGTAGAGTTGGGCCAACAGGGCGCCTGATTCAGCCTCGTCGAGCCCGACAATGTGCTGGGTGAAGGCGGCGTTGACATAAAGCGCCTTGGCGCCCGTCTCCGGATGGGTGCGCACGACCGGGTGTTCCACCTTGGGATAGGCGGCGTTGAACGCCTCGATCTCGGCCTCGCTCTTGCCCCGTTTGCGCATCGCGGCGCGGAAGTGACCGAAATCATGCATCGCGACCCGGCCTTCAATCCGGGCCTTCATTGTATCAGGCAATCCCTCATAGGCGGCCGTCATGTCGGCGAACAGCGTGTCGCCCCCAATGGGCGGGACCTCGATGGCGCGCAGGATGGAGCCCAGGGACGGCTTTTCCCGCCAGGTGACGTCGCTGTGCCAAGTGTTCTCGCGCCCGCGGCTGTCGCGGTCGTGGGTGATGGCCAGCACATCCGGATAGCCCGGCTTGTGGGGCGCGAACGGATGCACCTCGAGGTCGCCAAAATTCCGGGCAAAGGCCAGATGCTGCTCGGTGGTGATATCCTGGTCGCGGAAAAACAGCACCTTCCAGTCCAGCAGCGCGGTCTTCAGGGCCGCGGCGATCGCGGGCTCAAGCGGGCGGCCAAGATCGACGCCGGAAATTTCCGCGCCGATCGTCGGCGTCAGCGGTGCGATCGACAGGGCGCCGACATCAAGCGTCGAAACGTGCTGGTTCATCGGAAGGCTCCGCCCGTGGAATCTGGTATTTTGCAATCGTAACCCCGGCGAGCCGCGATTCAAGCCGATAAAGCCGCGCGGACCTAGCCCAGCCGCCGCTGGAACAGAGCGAACAGTCGCTCCCAGTGTCGCTCGGCGGCGTCGCGGTCATAGGCCGGGCGGTGGGGGAAAGCGAAGCCGTGATGGACGCCGGGATAGACTTCCACCTCGGCGGTCACGCCCGACGCGGCCAGGGCTTCGCGCAGCGGCGGCAGGATTTCCAGCGGCGCCCAGGAGTCAATCTCGGCGCAGGCGAAATACAGCTCGGCCTTGGTCCTGGACCCCGCCAGATGCGGGCTGTCGGGCTGGTCGGTCAACAGGCGCACGCCATAGACCGAGGCGGCGGCCGTCACCCGATCCGCGAAACTCACCGCCGCGTTGATGGCGAACTGACCGCTCATGCAATAACCGACCGCGCCGACAGATCCGGGGCTCGCGGCCGGATCGCGATCCACGTGGGCCAGCAGGGCGCGGGTGTCGTCCATGATCATCGGTATGGTGATCGACGCCATCAGCGACATCATCTGTTGGCGCACCGGCGAGTCTGGGTCGGGACTGAGCGGACCCAGCTCCATCACGCCGGATCGGTAATAGAGATTGGGCAGGACCACATAATAACCGACGCTGGCCAGCCGCCGCGCCATGTCGCGCAGTTCCTCGCGAATGGCCGGCGCGTCCATGTAGAACAGGATGACCGGGTGCGGCCCCCCCCGTTCGGGGTGGCAGATAAAGGTGGTGGTCGCGCCGTCCCTGGTGGGAATGTCGATCTGCTGCTCGATCATCGCTGTCCTTGCCTCCGCGCGGCCAGCCCGTGGCGGCCCGCATGTTGTCTGAAAATTCACTTGCCCGCGCCGCGCGCGGCGGTCAGGTTCCGCCGCCAAACCCGCGAATCCGGAGCGACACGTTCATGATCGGCTATACGACACTCGGCAGCAATGACTTCGAAAAATCCAAGACCTTTTATGACGGCGTGCTCGCCGAACTGGGCGCCAAGCGCGGCATGACCATGGACCGCCTGCAGTTCTGGGCGAATGACGCCGGCTTCCCGATGTTCGGGGTCTGCCGGCCCTATGACGAGAAGACCGCCACGCAAGGCAACGGGACCATGGTCGCCCTGTCCGCGATGACCCACGAAGCGGTGGATGCCGCCCACGCCAAGGCCCTGGCGACCGGGGCGACGGACGAGGGGGCGCCCGGCCTTCGCGGCGACACCTTCTACGGCGCCTATTTCCGCGATTTCGACGGCAACAAGATCTGCGTCTTCAACTTCGGCTGACCGCCCTTCGGTCTTGCGTTAAATCGGGTTCAATCATGTCCGTTCATCCCCTGCGTTTGCGCGTCGCCGTCATGGCGGCGCTGGGCGCCGTGTCGATCCTTACGGCGGGGAGCGGCGCTCTGGCCGCGCCCGACGGCGGTGATCCCGCGCTGGGTCATGTCGAGGCTTTGGACTCCGCCTTGCTTGAGGCCATGAAGGGCGGCCACGCCCTGGGCGCCAAGGGTCGATATCGCAAACTCACTCCTGTGGTGCAGTCGGCGTTCGACCTGCCATTGATGACGCGGTTCGCGGTCGGGCCGGCCTGGACCAGGATGTCCGACGCCGAGCACCAGGCGCTGATCCAGGCCTTCACCCGGTTATCCATCGCCAACTATGCCCACAATT
>JAYUBD010000630.1:0-3200 GCA_043740995.1 Caulobacteraceae bacterium
CGTTGGCCGCCGGGTATGGCCGATCTGTGTGACAGTTACATCACTCCGACTTGCACGCCCGCGCAACCCGTCGTAAGAGCCGCGCCTTCAACGATGGTCCTTATTCCTCGGTAGCTCAGTTGGTAGAGCAGGCGGCTGTTAACCGCCGGGTCGCAGGTTCGAGTCCTGCCCGGGGAGCCATCGTGATGCGGCACCTCGTTTGGGCCATTGGCGCGAAGCTGGAATTGTAGCCCGGCGCGATCTTTCCCGCACAAGTGTGCTACGCCAGATCGGCCGCTGGCGGGGGTGAGAGCGGGGAGCACTCGTTTCGTCGCTGGCGAGCACAACCAACCAGCAAAAGCGCGCGACACCCTATGGCCAAATCTGACCCGTCCGCCATCGATCCCGCTCTTGTGAAAGTCATTGAGGCGCTCGCCCAGCTGGCCGCACGCAGGGCCATGGCGGCGGAGGCGGTAGCCGCAACGCCTGTGCCCTCGCTGGAAGAGTTCAGCGGCTCGGCTCCCGAGTCGAATCGTCGCGCGGCCCCTGCGACGTCACGTCGAGTGAAGTCCCTCGCCGCCTTCCGACAGGTCGACGTCACTCGCGCGATCAAGGCCGCCGAGGCCGCCGGCTGGCCGCGCGGTAGCTTCAAGGTGATGATCGAGACCTCGGGCGCCATCACGATCCTGCCCATCAACACGGCGGACGACGAAGCCACCGACATAGGGCGGCGTATCGACGCGATGGTTCGCTAACATTGGCATTGCCCTTGCGGCTCTGGCGGGCGGCGTGGTCAACATCCCCTTAAGGTGCGCTTCGGTAGAAGGACGGCATGGGGGCTGAACAATTCATTGCTCGGTGGGCCGGTCGCGAGGGTGGCGCGGAACGGGCGAACTACGCCCTGTTTCTGAGCGAGCTGGCCACGGCTCTGGATCTTCCCCCGCCCGAACCCGCCGACAGCGCCAGCAATTATCGGTTCGAGTTTCCGGTTCGCGGCGACGGCGCGCAACCCCTGCGGATCGATCTCTATAAGCGCGGCGCCTTCATCCTGGAGGCTAAGCAAAGCCGGTTGGCCGTCAACGCCTACAGGACGCACGAAAAGGGCGAGGCGGCGATGGTGCAGGCCGAATTGTTCGGTGATGCGCCGCCGGACCGCCCTCGTCCACGCCGCACCGCCTGGGACGCCGACATGCGCGCGGCTTTCAACCAGGCTTGGGACTACGCATCACGTCTTCCCGCCGACCACCCGCGCCCGCCGTTCCTGATCACCTGTGACGTGGGGCGGACGTTCGAGTTCTTTGGCGATTTCACGGGCCTTGGTCGCGCCTATCGCGCCTTCCCCGATGAGCGGCGTCGGGTTGTTCCGCTGGAGCGTCTCGCTGAGGCGGAAGTCCAGGATATGTTTCGCGCTGTATGGAACAATCCAGCGTCGCTCGACCCCGCGCTGAGACGTTCCGAGGCCACGCGCGAAGTCGCTGGTCATCTTGCGGAGGTGTCTAGGGCTCTCGAAGCTCGCAACGCCCCACCGGAGGAGGTCGCGACCTTCCTGACCCGGACACTCTTCGCGATGTTCGCCGAAGATGCGGGACTTCTGCCGGATGCGGGGTTCAAGGCCTTATTGGAGCGTTGCTTGGAAAGCCCGGACACCTTCGCCGCGCAGCTTTCGGACCTTTTCCAGCGCATGGACGAAGGCGGCTTCAGCCCGGCGCTGAACGCGGTGATCCGGCGCTTCAACGGCGCTTTCTACAAGGATCGCCGGGCGTTTCCGCTCAAACGCGAGGAGATCGGCGCCCTGCTGGCCGCCGCCAAACAGAAATGGCGCGACGTCGAGCCCGCGATATTCGGCACATTGCTGGAACAGGCACTGAATCCCAACGATAGGTCCCGGCTCGGCGCTCACTACACCCCTCGCCCTTATGTCGAACGGCTGGTTCAGGCCACCGTCATGCAACCCTTGCGCGAGGACTGGGCGGCGGCTCGGGCTGCTGCCGAGGACAAGCAGGCGCGCGGCGATCGCCAGGGCGCGGCTTTGGAGTTGATCGCCTTCCACGATCAGTTGACCAGAACGCGGGTGCTCGATCCGGCCTGCGGGACCGGCAATTTTCTCTATGTCACCCTCGAATTGATGAAGACCCTGGAGAGCGAGGTTCTGGAGGCGCGGTCGGGCCTGGTTGACGAGTCGGACGACGGCTTGATGTCGGACGACGTCCTTCGCGGTGTCGATCCCCGACAATTTCACGGCTTGGAGCTGAACCCGCGCGCCGCGGCCATCGCCGAGCTGGTGCTGTGGATCGGCTATCTACAAGCCAGCTTCCGTCGCGATCCGGCCTATCGCCCGCGCGACCCGGTGTTGACAGACTATGGGACCATAAATCCCCTCGCCAGTCGCGCCCGGCCGGCGGACCGCTGCATCGACGCCGTCTTGCAGAGCGACGGACCGATCATCGGCGGCGGCGGCGTCGCCTATCCAAAGCCGCGCCTTCCCAAATGGCCGGAGGTCGAGTTCATCGTTGGGAACCCTCCCTTCACGGGCGGCAAAGACGTCCGCGCGGAGCAAGGCGACGCCTACGTTGAGGCCTTGTGGAAAATCCACCCCAAGATGGACGATGCGTCCGACCTCGTCATGTATTGGTGGGATCGAGCGGCGGACATCCTGACCCGCAAGGGCTCGAAACTGCGGCGTTTCGGACTGGTCACGACGAATAGCATCACCCAGGTATTTCAGCGTCGGACGGTGGCGCGCTGGCTGTCGGACGCCAACCCGAACAAACAACCGCTCTCACTGGTCTTCGCCGTTGACGACCACCCTTGGACGAAGGCCACCGCCGACGCGGCGGCGGTGCGGATTGCCATGACCGTGGCGCGCGCCGGGGCAGGTGATGGCGAGCGAGCGACCGTCACGAAAGAGGGCAAGCTCGACACGGATCAGCCTGAACTTGAATTCGAAAGTGCCGTTGGACGGATCAATGCGGACCTTTCGATTGGGGCGGACCTTACTCGCGCCAAAGCGTTGAAGGCCAGCCAAGGCCTTTGCTCTCGGGGCGTCTCCCTACACGGTGCGGGGTTCATCGTGACCCGAACGAAAGCGGAGCAAATGGGGCTTGGGCGCGCCGACAGACCCGGCCTAGTGGATTGAATCTAACGTTTGGTGCCCACGCCTGACGGCGGCGATGATTTTGTCTGGATCGGCGGTCCAGGTGAAGGGCCTGGGGTCGTCGTTG
>JAYUBD010000631.1:0-3198 GCA_043740995.1 Caulobacteraceae bacterium
GCCGCCTGTCCTGATGGCCAATCTCTGTCTGGGGGTTTTGGTCGCGGCCGAGATCATCCATTTCGGATCGCGCGTGGTCTATGATTTGATGGACGCCTGACCGTGCCCTGCCTGGTGACCAACCGGTTGCGCGCCCTGCGGTTCAACCACGGCGAGATGACCCAACAGGCCTTGGCGGATCGGGTCGGCCTGACCCGCCAAACCATAGTGGCCATCGAAAAGGGGCATTATGCCCCCTCGCTTGAAGCGGCTTTCAAGATTGCGCGCGCGTTCGGCGCAACTCTGGACGAGGTGTTTGGCTATCCTGAATAGCCAAGGTTCCGGCGTGGCGCCGCCCTCTTCCGGCGCCGACCGGCTTCCGCTAGGCTCGCCTCAAATCAATCAGGGAGATGAATCCATGCTGAGCTGGCAAGTGGGCGCGGTGTCGATCAAGCGAATCGTCGAGATGGAGATGCCGATTTCCTACAGCGCGGAGCACCCCTTTCTCGCGAACGCGACGCCCGAGGAACTGCGCAAGGTGCCGTGGCTCTATCCGAATTTCGTCAATGACCAGGATCAGATGTTGCTGTCGATCCACGCGCTGCTGGTCGAAGCGCCTGGGCTGCGGCTGGTGGTGGACACCTGCATCGGCAATGACCGGCCGCGATCGCTGCTGGGCGGCCGGCCCCTGGCCACGCCGTTCCTGCGGCACATGGCCGATGCCGGCTGGTCCCGCGACAGCGTCACCACCGTGGTCTGCACCCACCTGCATGTCGATCATGTCGGCTGGAACACCATGCTGGAAGACGGCCAATGGGTTCCGACCTTTCCTAAGGCCCGCTACCTGATCGGCAGGCGCGAGCTGGAACACTGGACCGGCGAAACGGACTCTGAACAGCAGGCGATCCTGTCGGATAGCGTCAAGCCGATCCTTGATGCCGGCCTCGCCGATCTGGTGGAGATGGATCATCGCATCTCGCCGGAAGTCCGCCTGACGCCGACGCCCGGCCACACCCCCGGCCATGTCAGCGTGATGATCGAATCCCAGGGCGAGACCGCGGTGATCACCGGCGATATGACTCATCACCCGGTGCAGATGGCGCATCCCGACTGGTCTCCGCCGTTTGACAGCGACCCCAAGGCGGCGGCCGTCATGCGCGCCCGGATGTTCGGCGAATGGGCTGATAAGCCGATCCTGGTGATCGGCACCCACTATGCCGCGCCGACCGGCGGCCATGTGAAACGCGACGGAGATGTGTTCCGGTTCGAGGCGTGAGCACCGCCCGACCGGGCTAAGGCGGTCTGCACCAGCAGAATTGTCAGGTGACGGAAAACAAGGCCATCGTCGTCACGGTTTCGACCGCGCGGCGGGAAGGGGCGGCAAGGTTTTCATGTATTCGATCAGCGACATGCGATCGTCCGGGCTCAGCGTGCCGACCCCATAGTCATGGCCCCGGTTCGAATTTCCGTCCAGGCGGGTGTCGAACAGGAAGGTGTTGTCCGGTCGGGCGTCGGTGACGAATCCAACCTTGATCGGATCATATTCCCGCGACCCCGCCATGAAGGTCGGCTGCCGCGCGTCGGGGGCCAGAAGCAGTTCATACAGGTTGGGCACGGAGCCGTTGTGCAGATAGGGGGCCGTGGCCCAGATGCCGTTCAACGGGCGGGCCTTGTAACCCATATTCTTGTCGGTCGAGACCTGACACGTCCTTAGCCGCGCCGCCTTCACCGAGGCCGGGCTCGGAATCACGCCCAGGATTTGCGGCAGCCGCGGCGGCGCCGGGCGCACCGAACCAAAGATGTTGTGGAACACCAGAACCAGAACGGCCTGGCCCTGGCGCCAGAGCGAGCCGACGACGGTCGATTGCAACAGGTTCACCACCGGCGTGTCCGCGCCCATCCGCGCCCCGAACAGAAAACTGCCTGACGTTCCCTCGAGCACGCCGGTCTTGGCCCGATAGGAAAGGCTGTTGCAGGCCATCCACGGGTCGGTGGCCGGAGAGTCCGGCCCGTTCAGGGTGAACACCTGATTGACCACATGAATTTTCAGATCGTTGCGATTCACAACCGTGTGGCAACGCGCGCACAGGGTTCCAAATACCGCGCCGCCCCGCGTGACCATGGTGGCGCGCCGGGCGGGGTCGATTTGGTCGTCGTCGAACAGGGCGGAAGGCCAGGCCGGCGGCTTCAGCGTCTTCAGGGCCGCCTCGAACCGGCCGAGATTGGCCACGTTCACGCTCGACGTATAGCCGTGCAGATTCCAGAAGAACCAACCGCGCGGACGGGCCGTGAAATCCGAGAACACGCCCAGCGCCTCGCCGGTATTGCGCGTCACCGCCCCGATCGGCGCCGCGTTTTTGGCGATGCCGTTCCATTGCACCAGGGACTGCTGTGGCACATTCCAAAGATAGGGATAGCTGACCGGCGCATCGGCGGCGTTGGGCGTCGGATTTCGCGCGCCGACCTCAAGGGAAAGCCGGTTGAAGATATTCCCGAAGGCGTCCAGGCGTCCGGGGCCGTATCGGTATCCCGGCGGCAATGCGTCCATCCGCTCCATGTCGGCCTGACGTTTAATGACGTGCGCCAGCGCCGCCCGCAGCAGGACCCGATTATCCGCCGAATCCCTGGCGCCCAACACGCCTTGAGCGAAGCGGTCAAACGCCGCCGGGTCGCTTATGGTGCGGCGCAGGGCGGCGTTCAGGGCGGCGATGAAGGCCTGAAAATCGGCCAGCGTCGGTCCGCCGTCCACGCGCATCACGCTCTTGCGATCCCCGTGCGTATAGCTGATCTCCGCCGTATGACAGGCGGCGCAGTTCATGCCGACCCAGGGCTCCCGGCGGTCCTGCGGCGCCATCCAGATGACATTGGTGCTGTGCGCGGCTTGCGGCGGCGCCAGTTTTCCGGGGTCCGTCTGGTCCGCCACGAAACCCACCGGCATGCCGCCGCCGGACCCGTCCGCGCGCCATAGATAGCGGAACGCAGTGATATAGGGCTCGTCCAGAAACTTCCCGCCGCCGTCCGGCCGTTCGAGCACCTTGAACCAGGACAAGGGCAGAATACGCGAGCCCTGCGACAGCCCGTACCAATCGGCGCGTTCCGACGTCCACCCCTGATCCAGATCCACCGTGGGGTAGATTGGCGGAGACCCCGCGGCGTTCAAAGACAGGCAGACGGCGAGCGCCGAAATGGCCGCGGTTTTGTAAGGGTTCGACATCTCTC
>JAYUBD010000632.1:0-3196 GCA_043740995.1 Caulobacteraceae bacterium
CCCGCTCGATCACCGCGCGTTCGCGCGCGTCGGCCCCGCCCAGCAAATAGACCCATTGATCCTCCGGCACGCCCAGCGCCCGGGCGCGATCGACAGAGGTGAGCAACACCGCCGCCCCCTGATTGGCCTGGTCTCGCGCCACCATCCGGCGGGGAAAGGGATCGCAGGTCAGGCGGTTGGCGGGGGTGACGGCGGCGAGGTCCTCGGCGGTATGGATCGCCCGCGACATGGCGTGTGGATTGCCGTTCGCCACCTGGGTGAACGGGGCGAATAGTCGGCCCATTTCCAGGGCATAGGCCTCGCGGTCCAGGCCCAGCCGACCGCGCCGGGCGTTCTCGAACAGAGCGTAGAGACTGATGGCCGAGCGCGCGCCGTGGGCGGCGATATCGGCGGTGAGCAGTTCTTCGCCATAACCGCGGTCCTCCAATTGGCCGCCGATGTTTTCGGACCAGTCGCGGGTCTCGCCGCGTGAGGTCAGGTCGCGCACGGTGGAGATCGCTTCGGAGCCGCACAACAGCGCCATGCCGATCTCGCCCGCGCCGATAGCCCCAGCCATCTCATTGACCAGGTGCTGCGGCCCCTGCCCGCCCACCGGCTCCAGGATCGTCAGGGTCGGATTGGCGCCGATGCGCCCGGCGACGGCGCGCGGAAAATTATCGGCCTTGCCGAACGGCGCCCGGGCGCGGGGATGCGACACCTCGAACTGCCGGATCGCGGCTATCACATCGATATGCGCCGCCAGGGCGGCCGCGGAGAGGGCGTCATCGCAGGCCGCGCGGGCCGCGAGGGCGGCGAGGGCGACCGGCGAGCGCGCCTGATAGTCAGCGCCGCCAATCCGCTCGGAGGCCTCGCCGACGCCGATGATGACGGGGGTGTTGTCGGTCAAGGCGTGGGGCTCCCGGCGTTAGGCTTGTTGATGGACACACTGGCAAAAATCACCGGCGAGAGTCGAGGGTGACGTGGCGCAAGGCCGCCGCGACGCATCTATGACCGCCGTCCCGGCCGGGAAAACGGGTCGGCGTCCGCTTCGTGCACATCAAAGCCGAACCGCGCGAAGCCGGCCTGCATTTCTGGGCTGAGCGGGGCCTCGACATCGATCATGCCGCCCGAGGGGTGCGGCAGAGCCAGGCGGCGGGCGTGCAGCTGGAGTTTCAGCGGACCGGAGGTCTCCACCGAGGCCGGGCTATTGTATTTCGGATCACCGAGGATCGGATGGCCGATGGCCAACAGGTGGGCGCGGAGTTGATGCGTGCGGCCGGTGTGCGGGCGCAGGGCCAACCAGGCGGCGCGCGGGCCGGCGCGCGACAGCGTGATGAACTCGGTCACCGCCGGCTTGCCCGCCGGGTCCTTGGGGTCCACCGGGGTCATGCGTTCGCGATCATCAATCCCGACCTTGGCCAACGGCAATTCGATGATCCCATCGACCGGGCGCGGATTGCCGTGGACCAGGGCCCAATAGGTTTTTTGCGCCTTGCGTCTGGCGAATCCGCCCGACAGCCGCGCCGCGGCGGCGGGAGTCTTGCCCAGGGCCAGAACGCCGGAGGTGTCGCGGTCCAGCCGGTGGATCAGCCTGGGCCGCTCCAGGCCATCGCCCCAGGCGCCAAGCAGGCGGTCGATATGTTGCGTGGTCTTGGTGCCACCCTGCACGGCGAGGCCCGCCGGCTTGTTCAACACCAGCACCTCGTCATCCTCGTAAAGCACCAGGCCGCGGGCGAACTCTGCGTCGCGGGCGGACAGACCCTCGCGGGCCTCGCGCGGCGGTGCGTCGGGCAATGGCGGCACGCGCACCTGCGCCCCGGCGGTCAGCCTTGTGTCGGCCTTGCACCGCGCCCCATCCACGCGAATCTGGCCGCCCCGCGCCAGCTTGTGGATCTGGTTCTGGCCCAGATGCGGCCAGCGCCGACGCAGCCAGCGGTCGAGGCGGGTTCCGTCCTCCGCCTCGGCGACATGCAGGAGCTTGACCTCGCCCATCAGGCCGCAAACAACCGGCGGCCGACGGCCAGCCCGGCGAACAGGGCGCTGACCGCCAGCACGACCGAGGCCAGGGCATAGAGCAGGGCCGTGGCGTGCTCCCGGCGCTGGATCATCAGGGCCACCTCCAGCGAAAAGGCGGAAAACGTGGTGAAGCCGCCCAGCACGCCGACCGCGATCAATAGCCGGAAACGTTCCTGATCCACCCCGCCCCGGTGCGCCAGAAAGCCGACCAGAAGCCCCATCAGACAGCCGCCGACGATGTTGACCGTGATGGTGCCCAGCCAGGGAAGGCCCGGCCCGACCAGACGCAGGGCGGCGACGCCGGTGAGATAGCGCGCCACCGATCCCCCCGCCCCGCCCAGCGCGACAACCACCAGCTTTTCCAGCCCGACGGCCACCAGGCGTCTCTACGGCGCCGCGCGCGGGCTGAGGGTCTTCACCACGCCCCGGGCGTCATAGACATCATCGCCCGCCGGCCGCTCGCCCCGCCCGGTCAGGATTTCCATGGTGCGGATCACGACCGGACCGCCCGACAGGTTGAACGTGGTGCCAAGGCCAATCCCCAGGCCGCCGCCGCCAAATCCGCCCGAGCCGCCGCCGATCGAAATGGCGCTGCCGGACCGGGATGGCGTGCGCTCGCCATCCCTGGCCACCACGCGGAACCAGTCATAGCCGTCGCGCAGAGCGACCTGGGCTGCGCGCAACAGGCTGTAGTCCTCCACCTGCCGGGCCGGCGCGCCCGCGCCGCCCTGGAAGCTCACGCGATAACGGCCAGGCTCGATCTGGTAGTCTGCATAGCCCATGGCGTTGGGGCGCAGGGCGGCCTGATAATAGGTCGGGGTCTCGCAGGCGGTCAGGCTCAGACAGATCAGCGCGGCGGCAAGACGTTTCATCAATCACTCCTCAAATCATCGGTTCATCGGCCTGCATTGTGGCGCCATCGCCCGCGACACTCCAGCGGGTCGGCGCTGCGAGGCGCAGCGCGTCCAGGGCGGCGGCCATATCGGGGGGGATCACCGCCTCGACGCGTTTCTCGCCGCCGGCCGGATGCGGAAACGACAAGGCCACGGCGTGCAACATCAGGCGGGGGACCGGCGCGCCGGCCAGCACCAGGGTCCCGCCATAGCGAGGATCGCCGGCGATCGGCCGCCCGATACTGGCCAGATGCACCCGCAGCTGATGCATGCGGCCGGTGCGCGGCGACAGCTCCACCAGGGCGGCC
>JAYUBD010000633.1:0-3195 GCA_043740995.1 Caulobacteraceae bacterium
GCCGGGATCAAAGCGGCTGTCTGCGGAATTGTCGCGGTTGTCACCCATCATGAAGTAGCAATGGGGCGGCACGACATAGACCCCGGTATTGGCGGCGGGCTCATCGGGGCCATGTGACTGGGTCAAGTATTGGCGTCCTTCCGGATTGGTTTCACGCTGCAAAATGGCCTGTTCAGGCCGCTGGCGGTCGGAAGTTGAAATTGTACTGATCGGTTGTTCGGCAACAACTTTATCATTGATGTAGAGTTGACCCCGCTGCATTTGAATACGGTCGCCAGGAAGTCCAATAAGACGTTTAATATAATCGGTATGGCCATCGCGCGGGAGTTTGAACACAACGGTGTCGCCCCGTCTTGGCGCATGAAAAAATATTCGGCCTTTGAAAATCGGAGGGCTGAACAAGATGGAATGATGGCTATAACCATACGACCATTTGGAGACGATTATATAGTCTCCCTGATACAGGTTGGGTTGCTCCGACGCGGACGGAATCGTGTAGGGCTGAAACAGCAGCGTTCGGATCACAAAAGCGATCAACAGGGCGTAGACCACGGTCTTCGTGACTTCGATGGTTTCTTCGCCGGCGCTTGGTTTTTTGACGGGGATCGAGCCCGCCGCCTTGGAGTCATTCATGATGTCTTGAGGTTCTCGTACGCGCGAACGCCGGTAGCGTCACCCTGCTAAAGGCTGAGGGGTTGCTGAGCAAGCGGAGCCGCCGAAACCATCGCCGTGTTGTCCAGGGATTCGATCACGACAAACGCCTGAGCATAGGGCGGCTCGTCGGTTAAAGACACGTGGATCACCACATCGTGGCCCATCGGCGTCAATTCGGCCAGGCGCCGGGCCGCGCCGCCGGTCAAGGCCATGGTGGGCTGGCCGGACCTGGCATTGACGACCCCCATATCCCGCCAGAACACACCACGCCTGAGTCCGGTGCCGAGCGCCTTAGCGCATGCCTCCTTGGCGGCGAACCGTTTGGCGTAACTGGACGCCGGGTCGCCCTTTCGCTCGGATCGGGCGCGCTCGATGTCGGTAAATATCCGCGCCGTGAACCGCCCACCAAACCGGTCCATGACGGCGGAGATGCGGCGGATGTCGCAGAGATCAGAGCCAATGCCGATGATCAAGCGGGCGCCTCGCCCAAAATCGCCGGCTTGCGCGCGGCGTCCATCAAGGCGCGCATGCGACGAATAGCGGGTTCAAGGCCAGTGAAGATCGCCTCGCCCACCAGGAAATGTCCGATGTTCAATTCCGCTATTTCACCGATCGCGGCCACTGCGCCCACCGTCTCGAAATCGATGCCGTGGCCGGCATGGACCTCCAGACCAAGGCGTGTCGCGCGGACGGCGCCGCGGCGCAGTGCCTCCAGCGCGGCGGTCGCCGCCTCTCGACGGTCTCGGACCGCGAGGCAAAACGCGCCCGTATGCAGTTCCACGACCTGAGCTCCGACGGCCGCGGCGGCGTCGATTTGCTCGGGCGACGATTCGATGAACAGGGAGACCCGAATGCCCGCGGTCTTGAGCACAGCCACCACCGGCTTGATCCGATTATGCTGGCCCACGACGTCGAGCCCCCCTTCGGTCGTCAGTTCCTCTCTCCGCTCAGGCACTAGGCAGGCGGCGTGCGGCCTGTGCGCCAGGGCGATGGCCTCCATTTCGCGCGTCACCGCCATCTCGAAATTCAAGGGCCGCCCACGCTTGCGGGTCAGGGCGGCCAAGGCTTCGATGTCGGCGTCCGAAATATGCCGCCGATCCTCTCGCAAATGGGCGGTGATGCCGTCCGCTCCGGCGAGCATGGCCACCTCCGCCGCCCGCGCGGGGTCCGGATAGGCCTCCCCCCGAGCATTGCGAATGGTGGCCACGTGATCGATGTTCACCCCCAAACGAAGCCGGTCGAGTGGATTAAAAAGCTTCACTGCCCCAGCCTTCGGCTGCCGGGATCCTCCGCTGGAATGGCGGCGAGTTCGGGTGGCAGGGCATCGGCGGCATAGGCCGGGACGTCCAGCGTCGCCAGAGCGATCAGCGGCGCGCCTGACGCCGCTCGTCCCCCCGAACGATCCACTAGGCAGGCGGCGCACACCACCTCGCCGCCGGCCGCCTGGATGGCTTCCACGCACTCACGCGAGGAAAGGCCGGTGGAGACGATGTCCTCCACCATGGCGACCCGTTGGCCGGGTTCAATCGAAAAAGCGCGGCGGAATTTGAACACGCCCCCTTCCCGCTCCACATAGATTGACGGCACACCCAGATGGCGCGCTGTTTCGTAGCCAGGAATTATGCCGCCGACGGCGGGTGAGACGCAGACGTCCACCTGGCCCACCGTGCGGATGATCAGAGACGCCAGGGCGCGACAAAGCCGCTCGCAGCGATCAGGATGCATGAAGACTAGGTTTTTTTGCAGGAACACCGCACTGTGGAGCCCGGACGACAGGATGAAATGGCCTTCGCGCAGCGCGCCAGCCTGACGGAATTCTTCCAGAACATCTTCATTGGTCATCCGCTGTGAATACACGTCGAAAGGCAGGTTTGTCCCAGGGATTTCACACGACAGGTGAGCCGTCGGTCGGGTCTAACCCTGACGGCGCTCGACGGTTTCAATGCTTGGACAGGCGCGCAGGGCGGCGGCGATATGGGTCAGGTGGCGGGCGTCTTTGGCTTCCACGTCGAAATCCACGTCGAAGAAATTATAGTGGCGATGGCGCATGTTCACGCCGGTGATGTTTCCGCCCGCCTCACCGATGATCGTACACGCCTGACCCAGCACCCCCGGCGCATCGCGAATCGTGGCCTGAAGTCGACCGTCCGACAATGTGTTTTGCTCGGCTTCGGGGGTCCATTGCAGATCACACCAAAGGTCATCCTCGAACGCCTCCAATTGACCACAATCGATGGTGTGGACCGCCAAGCCCTTGTCCTCGGCGACAATTCCGACAATCCGATCACCCGGCATCGGATTGCAACAGCGTGAAAGGTGCAACGCCACGCCGGGCATCAAGCCGCTGCCGCGCAAATAGATTGAGGCCGCCTCATCATCGATTCGGCGCCGCGCCGAGGCGGCGGCCTTGGCGGTCTCGGCCAGGCCTGGGAAGACCGCCTCCAAAACCTGGGTGGGTGAAATGCGTCCCCGCCCCACGGCGTCGAACAACTCTGCTTCCACCGTCGCCGCGAACCGGTCTAGGGCGGGGCGCAGCGAAAC
>JAYUBD010000634.1:0-3191 GCA_043740995.1 Caulobacteraceae bacterium
ATGATCCCGTGTCGGTCGGTTCCCCAAACCGGAAGCGAGCAGGAAATTCGGCGGCTCAAGCATGGCGCTTCAGCAGTTGTGCCGAGCCCGAAACTGACATTGCTCTTTGCGTCCGTAGACCCGGTGCGGACAATTTCCGCACGTTCCAAAAAACAAGGTATTTATGGACGGGCACCAGTTAGATCCATTTGGCACGGTTGAAACGAAGATAGAGGACGCTGCACAGCAAGATGATGAGGCCAACCACCGCGACGTAGCCATACTTCCACTTGAGTTCAGGCATGTTCTCGAAATTCATCCCGTATATCCCCGCGATGGCCGTAGGGACAGCGAGGATAGCCGCCCACGCCGCCAGCATTCGGGTCGTCGAGCCCTGACGCTGCTGTTCCAACAGGGCGCTAACCTCGAACACCGAGGTGAGAACCTCCCTCAGCCCTTCCGCCAACGCCTGCACATTGCGGACGTGATCCAACACATCCCGGAAATAGGGGCGCACCTCCGCATCGAGGCACGGGGACTCGATATGTTCCAGTTTCGCGGCGACCTCGGCCATTGGCCCCAGGAGACGCCGGAACTTCATCAATTCGCGCTTCAGGGTGAAGATCCGGGTGATTTCTGGACGATCGAGGAAGGTGTCCAGGGCCCGCTGCTCCATGGCCAGGACCTCCTCCTCGATGGACAGCACGATCGGCAGGTAGCCATCGACGACGAAATCGAGCACGGCGTGCAGGACATAATCGACGCCGTGCTTGAGCAGGGTCGGCGCCGCCTCAAGCTGGGCCCGAAGCTCGCCGTGGCCCCGGTCCGAGTCGTGGCGGACGGTGACGATATGGCGCGGTCCCGCAAATATGTGCGTCTCGCCGTAGGAGATGGCATCGCCGTGCAAATGCGCCGTTCGGGCGACAACAAACAGCTGTCCACCATAGACATCGACCTTCGGGAGTTGATGCGCCTTCAGCGCGTCCTCGACGGCCAGGGGATGAAAGGCGAAATGCGCCTGCAGCGCCAGCATTTCCGGCTTCGAAGGGCTGGCAAGGCCGATCCAGATGAACTCGCCGTCCTGGAGGTCGAGGCTGGCGGGTTCGTCAAGCAAAACCGGTCTGACCCGCTGGCCATTTCGATAAACATAGGCGGCGATGACGCTCATCAGATCTCCGGATTCCCTTGGCAGGTCGCGTCAAATGCGGAAGGTTCGCCCCCTGACTTGCGCCCTTGTAAAAACAACCACCTGTCTATCGCCGTCCGAGGCTCCGGAACGCGCGAGCACGACAGCAAGCCGCTCGCCGCAGCTATTCCGATGGCGGACCACAGTCCCATCTTTCAAACAGCCCTGAAACATGATTTGCAATGGACGTGGAACTCGTCAAGCGGTCCGGCGCCGTCAAAGGCTACATCGTTCCGCCAAAACGAGGAAACTTGAACGCACCGTCGCACGGCTCAATCGAACATAGCGACAGTTGCTAAACGCGCTGCCGCCAGAGACTATGGACCCTGCACCAGGGTCGTCGAGGAGGCGCTGTCATGGGGAAGTGGTTGGGGCTGGCAGGGGCGTTCGCCGCCGGATTCGTCATCTTCTTCTGCGATAGTGTCACCCCACCCCCGGAACCGGCTGACGCGCCGGCGGCGAACTTTTCCGCCGGTCGGGCGATGCTGGATATCCGCGCCATGGGGTCCGTCCCTCACGCCGTCGGCTCACCCGCCAACGCCAAGGTGCGCGACTATCTGATCGCGCGTATGCAGAGCCTTGGTCTGTCGCCGGTTGTGGAGCGCGGCTCCAGCTTTGAAATTCGAGACACCGCAATCGCCGGCGGAACGGTCGAAAACGTCATCGGCGTGCTGCCCGGACGCACCCGCTCCGCGCCCGCTCTGGCCTTGATGGCGCACCACGACAGCGTGCCCGGTTCGCCCGGCGCTGCGGACGATACCGCCGGCGTCGCCTCGGCGCTGGAGATCGTGCGGGCGATCAAGACCAAGGGCGTTCCCGCCCGGGACGTGATGCTGCTGATCACCGACGGCGAGGAGTCGGGGTTGTTGGGGGCGAGGGCATTTTTCGATCACAGCCCACTGGCGGCCCACGTCGGCTACATCATCAATATGGAGGCGCGCGGCGGCGGCGGCCATACTACCATGTTCGAGACCGCCGCGGACAACGGCGGCGACATCGCCCTCTATCGCCGCACTGCGCGGATGCCCGACAGCAACGCCATGACAGTGTTCGTCCACAAACACCTGCCCAACGACACAGATTTCACGGTCGCCAAACAACACGGCAAGGTGGGATTGAACTATGCCTTCATCGGCCGCCAGTTCGACTACCACTCGCCCAGCTCGACGCCGCGGGCGCTGGACGTCGGGTCGCTGCAGCATATGGGCGCGCAGATCTTGCCGACCGCCAGCGCCTTGGCGTTCGGCCCGCTGCCCGCGCGGGCGCCGGACGTGGTCTATGGAAATCTGCTGGGCGGGATCACCGCCGCCTATCCGGTCTGGTTCGGTTGGATCGTGCTGATCGCCACCGCCGGCCTGATCGCGTTCGGCGGGTCGCGGGCGATGAAGCTGAAGGCCTTTGCCGGAGCCGATGTGGCGCGCGGGGTGTGCGCCAGCCTCTATGTGATCGCCGCCAGCGGCGCGCTGCTGGAGCTGACGCGCAGAGCGACCGGCGTTGGATCGGGATGGATATCCTATCGCCCGATCCTGGCCCGGTTCGCAGTCTTCGAGGTGATGATGCTGGCGGCGGCGCTGGGCGCGGTGCTGGCCGCCGCCGCCTTTGCCGGCAAGGGCGGCCGATCGCGCTGGATCGCCGCGGGTTTGTCCCTGATCGCTGGCGCGGCCTGCTCCCTGTTCGGCGGATTTGATCAGATAGGGTTGATCCTCGGAATCGCCGGCGCCGTAATCGGCGCGGTCGGTTTCGGCGCGCCGGTCCGCGTGGCCGGAAGCTGGACGGGAATGCTGATCGTCGCCGGGCTCGGCGCGGTCGCCGTGCAGGTCGCCGCGCCAACCGCCGCCTACATCCTGGCCTGGCCATTGCTCGTGGCGGCTCTGGCGGCCGGCCTCACCGCCGTCGGCGCCGCCGGCGGCCGACCTCGGAGCGGTGGGGCGTTGATCATCCCTGTCATCGCCGCGACCCTGGTGTTCGCCTGGCTGGGCACATTGTTCCACAGCCTGTTGCAGGCTCTGGACCTGCCGCTGCTGGT
>JAYUBD010000635.1:0-3184 GCA_043740995.1 Caulobacteraceae bacterium
CCGGCTGGCTGGCCTTCGATCAGGTGGTGGGCGGGGCGGAGGATCGGGCGCGGGTCGCGGCGATCGGCGCGGCGCTGAACAACCGCGACGCCATCAATATCCAGTTCACCAGCGGCACCACCGGCAGCCCCAAGGGCGCGACGCTGTCGCACCGCAACATCCTGAACAATGGCCTGTTTGTCGGCCGCGCCATCGGCCTCCGGCGCGGCGACAAGCTCTGCCTGCCGGTGCCGCTCTATCACTGTTTCGGCATGGTGATGGGCAATCTGGCCTGCCTGACGCATGGCGCGGCCATGGTCTATCCCGCGCCGGCTTTCGATCCGGTGGAGACCTTGAAGACCATCGCGGCCGAGCGCTGCACCGGCCTGTTCGGGGTGCCGACCATGTTCATCGCCGTGCTGGGCAAGCTGGACGGCTTCGACGTCTCGTCGCTGCGCACCGGCTGCATGGCCGGGTCGCCCTGCCCGGTGGAGGTGATGAAGGCGGTGATCGAGCGGCTGCACATGCCCGACGTCACCATCGCCTATGGCATGACCGAGACCAGCCCGGTCAGCTTCCAGACCGCCCTGGACGATCCGCTCGATCGCCGGGTCTCGACCATCGGCCGGGTGCAGCCGCATCTGGAGGTCAAGATCGTCGATGCCGACGGCGAGATCACCCCGCGCGGGGTTCCGGGCGAAGTGTGCACCCGCGGGTATTCGGTGATGATCGGCTATTGGGATGATCCGGAGCGCACCGCCGATTGCCTGGACGCCGAGGGCTGGATGCACACCGGCGACATCGGCGTGATCGATGCCGCCGGCTATGGCAATATTGTCGGGCGGATCAAGGACATGGTGATCCGCGGCGGCGAGAACCTGTTCCCGCGCGAGATCGAGGACTTCCTCTACACCCATCCCAAGATCGCGGATGTCCAGGTGGTGGGCCTGCCGGACGAGCGGTTTGGCGAGGAGCTGTGCGCCTGGATCCGCCTGCATCCCGGTCAGGCCGCCGACGAGGCGGAGATCCGCGCCTTCTGCACCGGTCAGATCGCCCACCACAAGATTCCTCGCTATGTGCGCATCGTCGACGACTTCCCGATGACGGTGACCGGCAAGGTTCAGAAGTTCCTGATCCGCGAGGCGATGATCGAAGAGCTCGGCCTGGTGGCCGCCAGGACAGCCTGAGCCGCGTCGCGCGGGCTTGGGTCGCCGGGGAACAAGGCGGCGACCGAGGCTTTCCTACAGCGCCGCCGCCGCGCGCTCCGCGCCGGCGATCCGCGCGGGGGTCATCGATGCCGTGGCCGCCTTGTAGCGGGCCAGGACGGCGGCCGGCGCGGTTTCCGGTCGACCGGCGTTGAAGGGTGGGGCGGGGGCATATTCCAGGCCGAGTTGAACGCTTTGCGCGAAAGCCTCGCCGGCGATTTCGGCGACCAGGGTCAGGGCGAAATCGATGCCGGCGGTGACGCCGCCGCCGGTGAACAGATTGCCGTCGCGCACCACGCGGCCGGCGTCCGGGATGGCGCCGAACATCGGCAACAGGTCGCGCCAGGCCCAGTGGCAGGCTGCCCGGCGGCCTTTCAGCAGCCCGGCGGCGCCCAGAATCAGCGAGCCGGTGCAGACCGAGGTCACATACCGCGCGCCGCCGGCCAGTCGGCGAATCTGCGCGAGAAAGTCGGCATCGTTCATCGCCTCGACGCAGCCCAGGCCGCCCGGCACGCACAGCACGTCACAGGCCTTGACCTCGGACAGCCGGGCCAGATTGGCGAAGGTCAGGCCATCGGCCTCGATCGCGCCGCCCGCCAGGCTGGCCGCGATGGTCTTGGCCCCCGGCAGCCGGCAGAGGACCTGGTGCGGACCGGTGAAGTCCAGATGGGTGACGCCGGGATAGAGGGCGAAGACGATGGTCAGGGGTTCGGTCATCAGAATCATCCCGTGGCTTGATCGCCCCGGTATCGCGCGCCGCGCCCCGGAAGGGAATGCCCGCCGCTATTCGGAACCCACCGCCGTGGTATGTTCCGCGTCGGTTGGTACGCTGTCGCGCGCCGATGCGACCGACGTCGCGGTGTCCGCGACCCTCGCGGCTTCGGGTCCGGAGAGCGAGGCCTGAACGGTGGGCGCGACCCGCGCCGGACGTCGGCGGTCGTCGAAAAACACATGGCCGCCGACCTTGGCGACCGCGCCCAGCGGCCCGATCAAGCCGGCCGGCGAGGCGTGGAAACTGATCGCCGCGCCGACGGTCTGCATGACATAGCCCTGCAGCGCATGGCCGGCCACCAGACGCGCCCTGCGCCAGGCAAAGGCGTCGCGCGGCTGGCCCATCGCGCCATCGCAGACAAAGCTGAACTGGCAACCGCGATCGGCGGCGCTCTGGAACACCACGCCGCACACGCTCTTGGGATAGGCCGGGTGGTGGATGCGGTTCAGCACGACCTGGGCCACGGCGGCCTGGCCCGCCGCGCTCTCGCCCCGGGCCTCATAATAGACGGCGGACGCCAGGCAATCGAGGTCGCGCGGCCTTGCGGCGCGCGAAACCCTGAGGGCGGGCGGTGGCGCGGGATGTGCGGCGGCCGTGGCGTAGCCGGCTTGCGCGGCGCCGGCGAAGGCCTGGCCGCGCGAGGCCGTTTCGGCCTGACCGTTACGCCAGGCCTGAAAGCTGACCATGCCCAGCGCCGCGCTGGTCAGCACGACCAGAGGCATGGCGATCGACAAAACGGCGCCGGACAGCGCGCGCGCTTCCGCGCGCGGCGTTAAAAGGTGGAACAAGGATTTCGTGTCCTATGCGACGAGGGCGGATGCGCCCCCCTTTTTGTTCGCTCCGCAGGGGTGGGCTGGATCCGCGTCCAACCGGTCTGCGACAACGAAAATTCGACCGGTACACGTTGGCCGAACGCCGCCTTTCTAGCGGGCGGCGCCCTGTCATGCAAGGTTCATGTTGCGGCGCAGCGTCCGCCCAGGCGCGGGGCGGCGGCCCAGGCCGGGCTTAGCGCCTCAAATCCTTGAGGATTTCCCGAGCCGCATTGTGGCCGGGCGCGCCGGTGACGCCGCCGCCCGGATGGGTTCCCGCGCCGCAAAGATACAGCCCGCGAAGCGGCGCGCGATAAGCCCCATGGCCCAAGACCGGGCGCGCCGAGAACAGCTGATCGAGCTCGAGCTTGCCGTGAAAAATATCGCCGCCGACCAGGCCGAAGGTTCGTTCCAGGTCC
>JAYUBD010000636.1:0-3181 GCA_043740995.1 Caulobacteraceae bacterium
CTATCACATGCCCCGCGCCATGCTCGAGCTTAACGCCGTCTTGCCGGGCGTCCGCATCACCGCCTATCCGGTGGCGACGGCGGAGCTGGACGTGCGCCATTGGCACGCCACGTCGCAGGGCGCGCGGCGGATGATCGTCGAATACGATAAATTCCTCGCCGCCCTGGCCAGCGAGTGGTTCATCGGCCTGGGCGGCCCCGACAAGACGGCGACGAGCGCATGATCGCGGCCCGTTCGCTGGTCTTCGTGGCCGTTTTCTACCTGTGGTCCCTGATCGTCGGGCTGGCGATGATCCCGCTGCTGCTGGCCCCGCGGGGCTGGATGCTGGGCGCCATGAAATTCTGGGGGCGCGGCGTTCTGGCCATTCTCCACCCTCTATGCGGCGTCCGCGTCGAGTTTCGCGGCCTAGAGCATCTGCCCGCGGGCGCGGCCCTGATCGGCGCCAAGCACCAGTGCATGTTCGACACCATGGGCCCGTTCGTGATCTTGCCCGACGCCGCCTATGTGATGAAAAAGGAGCTGACGCGTATTCCCTTCTACGGCTGGTTTTGCGCCAAGGTCGGGATGATCGTGGTCGATCGCGACGGTGGATCGGCGGCGCTGCGCAAACTCCTGACCGACGGCAAGGCGACTCTGGTTGCGGGACGGCAACTGGTGATCTATCCCGAAGGCACGCGCGTCGCGCCGGGCGAGACCGGCGGATACCACCCCGGCATCGCCGCCCTCTACCGCGCCGAGGGCCTGCCTTGCATCCCGCTGGCCACCAATTCTGGCACCCACTGGCCGGCGCATGGCTTTATTCGTCGGCCGGGCGTGATCGTCTATGAATTCCTCGAACCCATCCCGCCCGGCCTGCCGCGCGCCGAGTTCATGCGGGTTCTGGAGGAGCGTCTGGAGACGGGGTCGAAGGCTTTGTTGGGGCAGTAGGATCACGCGGCTCGCGGGCCTCCACTAACGTCAGCAGGCGCTCCATGCCGTGGTCGCGGATGCCTTCGTCGTGCAGATGCTCCACCAGATCGCGCAGATAGTCGATATTGCGCCCCGACAGGCCCCGCGCGCCGGCGATCAGATCGGCCTGGGCTTCATGGCTCAACGCCCCCGCCCATTGCGGATGGCCGCGATCCGACCGGAACACCAGCGCCCGCGCGCGGCGGCCTTCGGCAAGGGCGACCTCGGCGTAGGCTTCGATATAGGTCTCGGTCGGCTGCTCGCGCTCCATCAGATAGGCGTGGACGGCGGCCCAGTCGGCCGGCGCTATGCGATAGGCCGCGCCGCGCACCGCGCCGCCGGGCGCCAGGCCCAGAACCAGGCCCGGCCGGGCCGGCGTGCCGCGATGATGCACCGAATAAATGCAGAAGGCCCGCCGGCGGCCATGGAGCACGGCGCTCTGGCGTTCTACATAGTCGAACCCCGGCCGCCACATCAGCGAGCCGTAACCGAACACCCAAAGCTCGCCGGGATCGTCCACCGTCACCCCTCTAGAGTTCCCGTCGCTTAGAATCCCGCATGACCCTGCCCGACAACCGCCCCGCCCGCAAACCCCGCCGTCTGGGCCTGATCATTCCGTGGGCGCTGGCGGCGGTATTTGTTGTCGCGTGGAGCGGCGGCTGGCTGTGGTTGAAGGGCGAAACCGAACGGCGGATGGACGCGGCGCGCGCGTCGATGGCCCAGACCGGCTGGCGGCTGGACTGGTCGAGCCGGGAGGTGTCAGGCTTTCCGTTTCGATTGAACGTGGATTTGACGAACGCCCGTTGGGGCGAGGCGGCGGGTTGGTCGGTCACCGCGCCGGTGCTGAAGGCCCAAGCCTATATTTCCGCGCCGACCCACTGGACGTTTGTGGCGCCGGGCGGCGTCGTGCTGTTGACCAACCCCGGCGCGACACCCGTCGCGGTCACCGCCAGGGCGCTGCGCGCGAGCATATCGGAGTTTGATCGCTATCCCGCGCGCATCTCCGTGGAAGGAATTGGCCTCAAGTTCACCACGCCGGCCGGAACTTGGTACCCTTTGGCGGGCGCCCAGGAATTTCATCTGCACACCCGCTCCGGACCATCGGATCTAGGCGCATTCTATTTGGAGCTGGATCAGGTCACGTCCCGCAGTCCCAGTGTTGAGAAGCCCGAAACCTGGGTTGTGGACGCCATTTATTCCCACGCCAGCGCACTGAAGGGAGGCAATATCGACGGCGCGGTGCAATCTTGGAAAAAGGCGGGCGGTGAGCTGAATGTTCGCAAAGTCGACAGCATGGGCAAATCGCTCCTCGATTATTTTGTTCTGGGCATGCGGGAGTGAGGCGGGAATGGGTGGGCGTCACACCCCGCGGATGATCCGATCTTAAACCCATCGGTGAGCGTTTATTGACCCCCGCCGCCATCCTCGCCATACCGCCCGCCATGAGCGACGCCCTTCCCATGCCCCGCCCGGGGATTCTCGACATCAGTCCCTACACCCCCGGCAAATCGGGGGCCGACGGCGTGGTCGATCCGGTCAAGCTGTCGGCCAACGAAAACATTCTCGGCTGCAGTCCGTACGCGCGGGAAGCCTTTGTCGCGGCGGCGGAAAACCTTGGCCGCTATCCCGACGGTCGCGGCGGGGCCTTGCACGCCGCTCTGGCCGAGCACTATCGGCTGGAGCCGAACCGACTGATCCTCGGTTGCGGCACCGATGAGATCTTCGCCCTCTTGAACCAGGTGTTCCTGCGCGCCGGCGACAATATCGTCCAGGGCCAGTGGGGTTTTGGCGCATACGCCATCGGCGCGCGGGCCAATGAGGGCGAGGTCAGGTTCGCGCCCGAGCACAACTATCGCATCGACGTCGACGCCCTGCTGGAGGCCGTCGACGAGCGCACGCGGCTGGTGTTCCTCGCCAATCCGGCCAACCCCACCGGGACCTTCATCACCGCCGACGAGGTGGCGCGCCTGCACGCGGGCCTCCCGAGCGATGTTTTACTGGTGCTCGACGGCGCCTACGCCGAGTTCAACACCGATCCTGGCTTCAACGACGGCCTGGATCTGGCCCGGGACGCCGCTAATGTCGTCGTCACCCACACCTTCTCGAAGCTGCATGGCCTGGCCTCCCTGCGCGTCGGCTGGGCCTATGCACCGGCGGCGGTGGCCGAGGCGATCGATCGCATCCGCCTGCCGTTCAACACCTCGATCGCCGGGCAGGCCGCCGCCGTCGCCGC
>JAYUBD010000637.1:0-3179 GCA_043740995.1 Caulobacteraceae bacterium
GCGGCGATGCCGCCGGTCCAGCCCATGCCGACGATGACGATGTCGACCTTCGGAAGCTTCCTGGCCATCAGGACATGTCGGCGATGGAGAGCGGCTTGGCCGGAAACCGACGGCCGTCGTTGTAGGCGCCGATGTTGGCGGCGTTGTTGGCCATCACGCCCGGGAAGCCCAGCATCTTCCAGGCGGCCTTGTCGCGGTTGCCGCCATAGACCGGGTCAGCGAACATGCCCTCCATCACCGTCTGGTAGATCACCTCGAAGAACGGTCGCGACGGCAGGCCGCCGGGCAGCTCGACGGCGCCCTTGCTGAGCGCCTGGAGGAAGGCCTCCTTCTGGTCGCCGGTGAGCCGGTCGAAGCTCTTGCCGTAGGTCTTGCGGCACCAGGCGTTGGCCTGCGTGATACCGGCCCGGTAGAGCTCGGCGGGCGTCATGGAGAGTTGATAGCCCTGGTTCGGCGTGCCGGTCTTCCAGGGCCCCTGCAGATAGAGCCGGTCGCCCTTGCCCCAGCCGCTGGCCAGCGCGCGGTCGATGAAGACGGCGACGCCGAGATCGACGCCGGAGGGCGTCAGCTCATCGGCGGGAATCATGTGGTCGCAGACCGCCTCGATGAAGGCGGCCTCGGCGGGCTTCAGGAACACATAGCCGGGTGGTGGCGGCGGGGCGGGCTTCGGGGCGGAGGCGGCCGGTGTCTGAGCTTCGACCTGGCTGGCGGCGGCGCCTGCCGCGCCGGCGGCGAACAGAAACGCGCGGCGGCCGACTTTACGATCTGACATCACGCCCCGCCCTGGAATCTCAAGGCTCACGCTATCGGTTGCCGGGGCGTTTTCAAAGCCGCAGGGTGGCGGCCTGAGAGGACCGCGCCATGAGCTTCGAAATCCTGGCCGAAGGGCTGCTGTTTCCCGAGGGGCCGATCGCCATGCCGGACGGCTCGGTGATCCTGGTGGAGATCGCGCGCGGGACGCTGTCGCGGGTGTGGGACGGCAAGGTCGAGGTGGTCTGCGACCTGGGCGGCGGGCCGAACGGCGCGGCGCTGGGGCCGGACGGGGCGGTCTATATCGCCAACAATGGTGGCGGCGGGCTGGGCGGCGGCGGGATCGCCGGACGGGTGCGGGGCCAGCCGATCAGCCAGGGCGGCATCGACCGCGTCGACCTCTCCACCGGCAAGGGCGAGCGCCTGTTCCACAAGGTGGGCGACAATCCGCTGTCGGCGCCGAACGACATCGTCTTCGATAAGCAGGGCGGGTTCTGGTTCACCGACTTCGGCCGCCAGACCGGGCGCACGCGGCACTTGAGCGGGATCTATTACGCCAAGCCCGACGGGTCGCATGCTGAGGAGCTGTCGTTCGGCGGCACCGGCTACAACGGCATCGGCCTCTCGCCCGACGAGCAGACGGTCTATGCGGCGGAGACCTACACCGGCCGCCTGATCGCCTTCGACCTGAGCGCGCCGGGCCAGGTGGTGAAGGGCGGACGCGGCGGGCGCGTGGTCGGCGCCGCGCCCGGGCGCGCCTTCTTCGACAGCCTGGCGGTGCAGGCCAACGGCGACATCTGCATCGCCTCGATCGGCGACGGGATCACCGCCATGACGCCCGCGGGCGGCGTGACGCAGACCCCCCTGCCCGACAACCTGGTGACCAACATCTGCTTCGGCGGCGAGGATATGCGCGACGCCTACATCACCATGTCGGGCGTGGGTCAGCTGATCCACATGCGCTGGCCGGAGCCGGGTTTGAAGCTGAACTTCAGCGCGTGAGCGGCGCGGCCTGGATCCCCGCGTGCGCGGGGATGACTCGCTTACGCGCTCAGATCGGCATCCGCATGATTTCCTGGTAGGCGCTGATCACCTGGTCGCGGATCGCCATGACGGTTTCCATGCTGGATTCCGCGGCGGAGACGGCGGTGACCACATCGACCAGCTGGGCCTTGCCCTGCACCTGGTTGGCCATCTGGGTCTCGGCGTTCTTCGAGGCGTGCATGGCGTCGGACATCACTGACTTCAGCATGTCGCCGAAGCCGCCGCCGCTGTGGCCGGCAAGGTCGGCGCCGGCCATACCCGGATCGACGCCGATCGCCTTCTGGGCGGCGGCGTAGGCGTTGGCGGCGGAGAGCGCGGTGATCATGGCTCAAGCGCCTCCTAGCGCTTCAGCAGGTCGAGCGTGCGCTGGTCCATGGACCGGGCCGTCTCGATGACGTTGAGATTGGCTTCGTAGGCCCGCTGCGCTTCGCGCATGTCCATGGCCTCGATCATCGGATCGACGTTGGGGGTTTTCATATAGCCCTGGGCGTCGGCGGAGGGATTTCCCGGCGCATAGGTCGACTTGAAGGCCGTCGGATCGGGCGCGGCGCGCGACATGCGCACGCCCATGCCGCCGCTGACCTTTGACGGCTCGAAGATCGGCTCCTGGCGACGGTAGGGATCGCCGCCGGGGGTGCGCGAGGTGGAATCGGAGTTGGCCAGGTTCTCGGCGATGATCCGCATCCGCGCCTGCTGGGCGCGAAGCGCGGAGACCGCGATCGACTGGGCGGCGCCGGTCGGCGTGTTGATGGGATCGGCCATCTAGCGGCTCCCTAACCCGCGCCCGGCTTGCGGACGGCCAGCTTCAGCATGTCGAGTGACTTCTGGTAGAAGCCCACGGCCGCATCGTAATCCATGCGCGCCTGGGTGAGCTTCATCATCTCTTCTTCGAGCACCACGCCGTTGCCATCGAGGGTGGTCTCGGAATCCTGGGTCTTCACCGACTTCACGCCGGCGGCGAGGCCCTTGCCGGCGCCCGGCGCCTGCATGTGGCCCGGCTGGGTCGCCGCCATGGTCCCGGCCGGGGTGGCGGCGACGGCTGAGGCCACGCCCTGCATCTTGGCGTGGAAGCTGAAGGATTTAAGGTCATGCGGGCTATAGCCGGGGGTGTCGGCGTTGGCGACGTTCTCGGCGATCACCCGCTGGCGCTGGGAAAGATAGCCCAGTCGCGAGCGCAACATCGCAAAGATCGGAATGTCGGCAATGTCCATGGCGATCATGGTGAAGAAACAGGGTTAACCCCGATTTAAGAGACACAGTCGAGAGATGACGGCCTGGCTCTCCCTCAGGCCGCAGAAGCGTCATGGTCTCCGAATTCGCCCGCGCCGCGTTCGCGCTCATCCTCACCCTCGGCCTGATCGGTCTGGGCGCCGTGGTTCTGCGCC
>JAYUBD010000638.1:0-3175 GCA_043740995.1 Caulobacteraceae bacterium
CCTCAAGCAAGGCCTCGACGCGTCGGTCAAACCTCTGACCCCGCCCACTTCCTGGCAACATCCCGAAGGTCTTCAGCACGCCTCTGATCATATTGCTCATCCTCGGCGTCCAGCCCCTCATGGCGGCGATGCGGGCCTGAGAACGCCCTTACTCGTCTCGCACCGAAACGCCGGCTCCAACGTCACGCGTCACCGAGCCGCCGTGGATCAACCTTACAGGATCTGCGCACCAGCGCGTTTACACACGGCCTCGGGGGTTAGCGGACCTAGAACTGGAACGGCACGCCGCCCCGGACACCACTGTGTGCGGGCCAATTCCGACCCGGCAGCGAGGTGCCGCCGTGGCCGACAGGAAGGTGGCGTGGGGTCCAGCCTCGGGCGCTGGGTGACCCACCAGATCGAGGCCTCTGGAACCTGGCGCTATGCGTGGGGTTAGTTCGACCATCCACCCAAAAAAGGACCCGAAAATGAACAAGGATCGCGTTGACGGCGCCGCCAAGAAGATGGCCGGCGCGACGAAGGAAGCCGCCGGCAAGGCGGTTGGCAGCACGAAGATGACCGCCAAGGGCAAGGCTGAGAAGGTCGCCGGGGCGGCCCAGAACAAAGCCGGGAAAATGGAAGACCGCGTTCGGTAGCAGGATCACAACCAGGAGCTTGCCATGACCAAACTAACTATGAGCGCCGTCATCTTCGGATGAGTCTGTCTTGCCGCGCCTGCTCTCGCCGGTCCTGTCGCGCGCGCGGCGGTTGGGGCCGGCGCGGGCGCCGTTGTCGCCGGACCGGTGGGAGCGGTGGCCGGCGGTGCGGCGGGGGTCGCCATGACGCCCAGTCGTCGAGACCACATGATGGCCCATCATCACGTTCGTCGTCGTCACCATTATTGATTGCACCCGCCCCGGCGTTCAGCCGGGGCGGGCTCATCGTGCAAGTGCTAGAGGCGTCGTCGGGGTCGAGGAGGACGTTGCAAAATTCTATCAGGGGGCGTCGGTCCAGGCGCCTTTCAACACGGCCTTCCTCCGCCTTGGAACGGAGCAGGACACCTTCAATCTAGCCGCTAGTTGCGCCGCGGCGATCTTCTTGGAAAGAAGAGCCCTCCGAGTCCGCAACCCTATCGCGGTTGGGGCTCAAGCTTCCAACCTTGCTCGTAGCGGAGGTTTCAGTCTGGCTGAGACCGTCATAAAAATATTGGATTTTGACCCCGAGCCCGCTCGCAATTCGCCAAAGCATCGACGCAGATAGGTGATTAGTCGCGCTCTCGTATTTCTGGATTTGCTGAAAGCGGACCCCACAAATCGAGGCTAGGTCCGACTGAGTGAGACCGAGCAATCGGCGACGCGCGCGCACCTGCCTGCCTATGTAGACGTCTATAGGCGTGGACATCCCGGAAGCTCCAAAGCCAATTACGTTTATGAACAGCCTTGGCCTTAATGCGCTGCGCTGAAGGTCGTTCCGTAACGGCGGAGGCCCAGTGAACCACACGATTGGCTACTCGCCTTACAGGCGAATTCCGAAGATTTTGGAGAGAAGCGGCATCGAATGCCTGGAATTAGGGGGTAGATTGCCAGAATTTAGAATTTCTCATTCAGCCATCACTTTCACGAGCGCAGGGAGATTTGGCCTTACCAAAGGACTAAGAACTGCCCGCGGAAAGTTTGGTCTGACAGTGCCGCCGAGACCTCTACCGCGAACGACGATCAGCCGCTCCGGCTGAGTAACGCGCGGTCATGGGCTAAGGCCAGGCTCAGGATGGCGAAATTGCGCCTGACTGGCGACCAGTTGCCGTTCGCCTGACAGCACCGACAAGAGCGTGTCGGTAGTGAGGCAATAGTAGTCGCCGTGTTTAACGGGCCAGCAGACTTGCGTGGGTCGCGCCTAGAGAGGCGATCGCCGCGGCCCGTTGCGGACAGTCGACGCGGTAGACGAGCAAGGACTTGGCGACCTTCTTGGCGGCGCCGATCATCGCGGCGGCCCAGCCCATAAACTCGGCGTCGCCCAGGCCTTGCGGGCACTCGATCGACAGGGCCTGCAGACCGGCGCCGGCCAGGCCGCCGATGGCCTTGGGATTCTGCGAGGTGACCCGCCCCACCACCAGCAGCGACAGGGGACGCACGACCGACGTCGCGGTGAGCAGGACGCTCTGGGGCACACCGTCGATGTCGAGGACTTCGCAGATCACGCCCAACTTCACTAGGCGGCCCGCCTCCCTCAGGGGTTCGCTCAGCAGAGCGAGTCCCCGCTGGCTCGACAGGCTGACGAAAGAGACCGGCACGATCAGGCTGGGCTGCTTCTCGCGGCCGCCCTCACCCCTGAGCCGCCCGATGCCGCGAGTGATGGTGGCCATGTCGGCGCGGAAGAGGTCGCCGGGGGACAGCGCCGCAACCTGCTGCGGCGTCAGGTCCTCTTCCGTCGAGATCGTCACGATCCGGCGGATCATCCGAAAGCCGATACGGGTGAATCCGCGCAGCTCGTACACGGGTTCGAGGGTCGAGGTGACGCGCAACTGCCGCCCGTCGCTGGAGACGAACGCGGTCCAGGGATTGGATCCGGCCTGGAAGTCGATCTCGAGGTCTGCGGCGCGCGTCGCCTTGGCCGGAGCGCCCTTATTCACCGGTGTCATGATCGGGGAGCTTGCTGCCGCCGGCGTGGCCTGCGGGGCTGGCGGCTCGTCGGCCTCTGCGATCTCCCCCCGGTCCAGCGCCGCCTCGGTCTTCGAGGCGTCCACCGGCGCGGCCTCCAGCCGGCCGTTGGAGATCTTCGTCACCTGCATGATGCCGGCGGCGGCCATGTGCGACTCGCCCAGGAAGTGGTTAAGAACCTCGCGCAGGTAGCGCAGGCAGGCCGCTTGGCCGGCGATGCGGCTCAAGTCCGGATGGACGACGAAGAAGTCGGTGTCCGACACCCGCAGAAAGGCGCCTTGGGCGCCCACGCAGCGTTCCAGCACCCGATCGGTGAAGTCGAGCACCTGGTCTTTGCGCAGCTCCCATCGGCCGGCGAACCGCTGCCGCACCGCCTCGACCGAAATGATATTGACCTTGCCGGCCGCCATCAGGGCGGGGTCGCTGAACCGCTCGACCGCCTCCTGGACGTCGATCGACAGCAGCCGTTCGGCGCTCATGGAAAGCGCGTTCATGGCCGGGACGAGCCCCGCAGATGCGCAAGGCGCGCAGTCAGAATA
>JAYUBD010000639.1:0-3174 GCA_043740995.1 Caulobacteraceae bacterium
CTTATCTGGAAGGACGTCAAAGAAAATATAGCTGCATTTAGTAAAGAGACGAAGTTCGACGGAGGATTTTCTGTAAAGCCCCTATGCGGAGCGAATGAAAAAGAACAAGCATTCTGCAATCGTGGCCTAGACCAGTTTAGCGACACCGTTAGGAAGATTAGAAACACGCTCTCTCACGGGAAAGACCAGGAGACAGCGGGAATGATCCTGCCGACGGAGCGAAATATTTCTCTGCTCAGGCCCTGGGTTCATCTTATGGCAACCGCGGCGGGGGAGGTTGTCCTCTACAAGGACGTTTCCTAGATGTAACTTGACGGCGGCGCGCTGACCGCGCTTGAGTGCCCCCTCGACCCGGAACCTTTTGGGCTCGGTTTCGGTTCGGGGCGAAAAGGGAGACCAACCATATGACTGGTGGCGATTAAAGCAGGCTTTGGCCTATCAACCAGATAGCCATCTCGCCGCCCTCCCGGGCGGCGATTTGCATTGGAGGGCATGCCGTGGGCAACCCAGATCCATCCGACGAAAAATACGACGATCAAGAGGCCGGCCGGCGTCGCGATGAAGTGGTCAAGCGCATGCTCGCCACTCCGCCACAGCCGCGCCCGCCTAAATCTCCGAAGGCCCCGAAAGCTTCCCCGTCTTCCTGAGGTAGACGAGGCGCCGAGCCTTCTGTTTCCTGCTACGCGGCTTTACGAGGCTGGTCATAGGTCAGTCGCTTGCCGACCACGCCGCGCACCGCTTCATCGGCCCGCAGGGCATCGGTCAGGCCAAGGTCGGCGCGGTTGGAGTACCGGAAGTCGAACTCGCACAGGTAACGTGACAGGTGCGCTTCGCTGACGTGGTGGAACGTGCCGGTGATGCCCCGCTTCAAAATCGAGAAGTAATTCTCAATCGTGTTGCTGTGGTGGAAGCCGTGGCGGACGTACTCGCCAGCGGCGTGATCGACCGACGAGTGCGACGCGAACTCACGGCCCACGGCGGGGTACATGCGGGCGCCATCCGTCATCAGGTGCGAGGCCCGGTGAGCGGTGCTGACAATGATCGGACGCAGCGTGTTGGAAGTGACGCGCGGGACGTGGAAGGACCGCACGCGGCCACCGCGTTCCACGAGCGCCAGCACGGCTTGCTTGCCGCCAAACATATCGTTCTTCGCCATCCTCTTGTTGGCGTGCTTGTTCGACTCCTTGCCGCCCACGTACGTCTCGTCGGCCTCGACCACCTTGCCCTCGCCACCGATGGGCGCGGGATCGGCGGGGTTCATCGCCTCACGGATGCGCATCGCCATGAACCAGGCCGTCTTGTAGGAGCCGAACCCGAGCATCCGGTACAGTTGATGTGCGGAGATACCCTTCTTGCTGGCGCACATCAGGTGCGTCGCCAGCAGCCACTTGTGCAGCGGAATGTGGCTGCGCTCGTACAGCGTCCCCATGGTCGCGCTGAACGGCTTCCGGCACTCAGCGGACTTGCACTTGAAGAGGCCCGGACGCGTCGTGCGGCCTTGCATCTCAGTGGCGTTACCGACCGTCCCGCAATGCGGGCAGACCGGACCGTGCGGCCAGCGCAGAGCTTGGAAGTGCTCGCGGGCTGCGTCCTCGTCGTGGAAGATTTTGGCGGTCAGATCGGCGGTAGCCATCGGATTATCCCTTCTGAGGAAAACCCTAAAGATTCAACGTTGGTACGTCAAGTGCATAAGTGCCCCACAGCCGGCGCTGTTACACTTACCATAGCAACCTCTATGGGTTGTGGTACGAAGGCGGTGCGTCGTGAGCGCGCCCTGGCTAGAAATGATTCCGGCCGCTGAGCGCGCGCGGAGGCTGTTCGCTGTGATCGTTTGTCATCTGGATGATAGCGGGGAGAAGCGCGAGCCCATCGTGACGCTGGCCGGCTACGTCGGAACGGCGGAGGGCTGGGCCAGGTTCGAGCCGCAAGCCCGCGCCCTCTTCGATGAGAAAGGAATTGAGTACCTTCACACGGTTGATTTCCACCACTTGCGCGGCGAGTTCGAGGGGTGGGACCGCGAGAGAACCCACGCGTTCGCCAGCCGCCTGTTCGAGATGGTCGGCGAGGCGGCGCCCGTTGGCTACAGTTTCTCGGTAAGCAAGGCCGAGTTCAACCGGGGGAAGGCCGATCTTGGCATGAAGCGAGAGGGGTCTCCGCTGACCTTCTGCTTCAAGGGGCTACTCCAAAACATGATGGCGAACCCGGGTGTCGCTGAGGTGCTGGAGTTGGACGGCGTTGACGTGTCGTTTGTGGTCGAGAGCGGTCAGCGTAGCGAGCCCATGGTCAAAGAGTTCAACCGGCTAAAGGCCGCCGGAGCGTATGGAGGCGCGCTCCGCTCGATGTCTCTGGAGGGCAAGAAAAGTTTCATCGGACTGCAGGTCGCAGACTTCTTCGCCTATTTCTCCCGGCGGCTGCACTGCATGGACAAGGGCCATAAGCGGTATGGCGACGAGGAGCGATTCTTCGAAACGGCGACCAAGGGCGTTAGGGTTCACAGTCGGGTTTTGGCGTCGGGCTTTTCCTGATGGCCAACCCATCAAACACCCGGTCAAACGCCCCCCGGCTCTCGTCCACTTCGACCTTGCGCGCGGTCTCGACAAACCGCGCGTGGCGCTCCGCGTCGGTCGGTTTCGGTTTCGGCGGTCGCTTCGTCATTGAGGCATCCTATCATGTCGTCTGAGCGCACGGCGATCTTGCACTACCGCGTTGATCCGGACGGTCGGCTTAGCCGCGTCTGGCCGCAAGAACCCGGTCAATCGCCGCGCCCAGATGTGGACATTGGAGTTCGTCTTTCGGCGGCTGCGATGGATGGTCTTCGCGTTCTTTGCAAACACTCTCCCCCTTCCGAACCATGAAGATCTCAACGCGGTATGAGGGCTCGTCGCCCGTCACTGTGAAGTGGCCGCTCGCGCCGCAAACGTCGCAGGTGAATTCCATCTATTCCTCCCCATCGAAGGGCAACGCCAATTGCAAGTCCCCATCACGTCGGGGCCAACGGTGCGGCTTGGTGAACCATCGGCTCCTACCAGACGATACGGACTTCGGCGGCGGCCCCCCGGCGACTAACTGTTTCGTAGGTGAGGCGCTTTCCTGCGAAGCCCGCGAGCGCGTTCTCGGCGCGGGCCTTGTCATCCACGCCGACCGCGATGCGGTTCGAATAACGGAAGTCGAACT
>JAYUBD010000640.1:0-3174 GCA_043740995.1 Caulobacteraceae bacterium
GGCTTCCGCGGCTTCACCGGATCGACAGGCCGCCATCGATCACCATCTCCATGCCGGTGACATAGCGCGACTCATCGCTGGCCAGCCACAGCACGCCACCGGCGATGTCTTCCGGCACGCCCTTGACGCCCAGCGGCACGGCCAGTTGCGACATGGCATCCAGATCCGGCGGCGCGTTGGACCCGGGCTCGCCCATCCCGACAATGCCGTCCCAGATCGGGGTCTCGATGATCCCGGGGTGCACCGAATTCACCCGCACCCCATCCTTGGCGGCGCCGCATTCCAGGGCGATGGCCTTGGTGAACAGGCGAACGGCGCCCTTGGTTGCGCAGTAGGCGGCCAGCACGGCCGACCCCTTCAGCCCGGCGACCGACGACATGTTGATGATCGAACCGCCGTTTCCGGCTTCGCGCATCAGCGGCAGGCTGTGCTTGATCCCGAGAAACACGCCCTCGACATTCACCGCCTGCTGGCGGCGAAAATCCGCCAGGCTCATGGTGGTGATGCTGGGGCTGCCAAGGCCGATGCCGGCATTGTTGACCAGGATGTCCAGGCGCCCGAACGCGCGTTTCACCCGCGCGATGACCTCGATCCAGGCCTCCTCGCTGGTCACGTCGTGATGCAGATAGAGTGATCGCTGGCCGATTTCCCCGGCCAGCCCTTCGCCCTTGGCATCCTGCAGGTCGGTGATCACCACGATCGCGCCCTCGCGCGCCAGAAGCACGGCGCACGCCGCCCCGATGCCGCTGGCCCCGCCCGTCACCAGCGCAACCTTGCCCTCGACTCGTCCCATGGTGTTTCCGTCCGGTTGTGATGTGGTTGGCTGAAGGTTCTACACGCTTGATCCGCGCCGCCAAGCCTGACTCGGCGTGACCGGCCGTCACGATTAAATTCGGGCGGGACGCCGCCGCCTATAGCGCGGGCTTCACATGATGGCCCCATCCGATTAGGGTGATTGGGTTGCGCGGCAGGCAGGTATTCCTTGAGGACGGTATGGACTATCGCGACGCCCTGCCGACGGATCTCGGCGCGGTCGCCGCCGTCTGGCGTGAAAGTGGCCTGGCGGTCGACGGCGCGCCGTCCGAAGGCCACCCAACGCTCGCTCAGAACCGCGCCCGCCTCGATGCGGAAATCGCCGCGGGCTGGCGCGTTCGCGTCGCCCTGCATGAGGGGCGCATCGTGGCGTTTCTCGCCTGGGACCCCGGATTGTCGCTGCTCGCACAACTTTTCGTGCTTCCGGCCTTCCACGGGCGAGGAATCGGACGCGCGCTGCTGGATCACGCCAAGGCGGCCATGCCGGGCGGTTTCACCCTCCGCACAGCGCCCGGCAACCTGCGCGCCCGACGGTTTTACGTCCATTCGGGTTTGACGCTGGTCAGCGAAGGGGTCCACCCAAAATACGGCAATCCCGTCTGCATCTATGGCTGGGCCGCTTCGAACCGGGAATCCCGCTCCACCGCCCGTCAACCCGACATCCTGCTCTATCGCGCCATCGCCAGCCGGTCTTTCACCGCCCTGTGGATGCTGGAAGAGCTCGGCATCGGCTACCGATCGGTCATCCTCGACCTGTCGCGGGGCGAACACAAGGCCGCCGACTTCCTGAAGATCAACCCGATGGGTCAGGTTCCCGCCCTGGTGGTCGATGGCGTGGCGGTCACTGAAAACCCGGCGCTGTGCATCTTCCTGGCCGATCGCTTTGCATATGGAACGCTTGCCCCCCGCCTCGACCACCCGGACCGCGCGGCCTGGCTGAAATGGATGGTGTTCGCCACCGCTGTGCTGGAGCCCGCCCGCGCCCTGGGCGAGGTCGGCGCGCCGCCGCCCGGCGGCTGGGGCGGAGGCTGGGGCAGTCTCGCCCAGGTGACGGCGGTGCTGGCCGACGCGGTGCGCGACCGGAACTTCCTGCTGGGTGACCGGTTCAGCGCGGCGGACGTCATGCTGGGATCGACCATCTCGGTCTCGCTGTTTACCGGCGCGCTGACCGCCGATCCGGCCCTCACCGCCTATAATGACCGCCTCGCGGCCCGCCCCGCCTATCGCCGCGCCCTGGCCCTCAACTGGCCCCCGGACCGATTTCCGCCCGCCGACCAACTGGGCTGAGAAAATTACGCACGATTTCAAAAGGCTGGGTTTCGTGAAGCCTTCGGGAGGGGGGCGGAACCGGGCGTAGGATGGCGTCAAATGGCGTGAGATTGTGCGAAATGGCGTGAAATTGTGCGAAATGGCGTGGCGCGGGCGTGGAAGGGCGGGGCAAGGGCGGGAACGGGCGCGCCGTCAGTCCTGTCCCAAAAGCTTCCGATCCCTGGCGCGCCGATCGGCGAAGGTCTCCGCCAGCCGATAGGCCTGCAACAGGGTCTCGCGGCCTTCCTTGATGGCGCCCGGGCTCTCCATGGCTTCGCTGGCCGCGCTCAGGCGAAGCATGGCCGCGACCACGCCGCGAAGATTGGCCCCGCTGATGTCGGCCTGCTCGGCGCGCAGTTCGGCGGTGCGGGCGATAACCTCCGGATGGCGCAACAGCCGATGGCTGTGACCATTGCCAGGTGCAAAGCCCGCATCCTCATAAGCGTCGCCGGGCGAGAAGCCCCTGGCGCGGGCCTGACAGAAGGCTTCGTGGCGGGGATTGTCGAGAGTGGGCATGGGAAAAGCTCATCTTGCTGTGGCTGTAAGATTGCAATATGCGATTTTTCGTTCGTCTGTCAAGATGAGTGGGCGCGTCCGGCGCGCCGAGGCCGCCGGATACCCGTCCGCAACATCTCACGGTTCAGATTTCGTCACGGTCATTTCGGGCCGAGGTCTTGGGGGGCGGCGTGCTCGCGGCGCCGCATCCGCCTTCGCGGCCATGGTGATCTTCCTGGCGGATCTGGCGCGGTCGCCGGTGGGTTTGAAACGCGGGGATCACCGACGCGGTACGCGATCCCGCGCGCGCGACATCAATCAGCCATGGGCCATGAAAAAGGCGGCCCCATCGATGATGAGGCCGCCCTTTGGAGAGGGGGTTGCCCGCCTGGAGCCCAACGGCCCCGGCGACTCCTGGTCTATTGGGCGCGCGCCGATCCTCGTCGACGGAGCGCCCCGCCGGCCAAACCAAAGCCGACCAGCATCATGGCCCATGTCGCGGGTTCCGGAACGTCACTCGGCCCGCCGCCAAAAGACAGCACGCTCGGCGCGTCGCCA
>JAYUBD010000641.1:0-3172 GCA_043740995.1 Caulobacteraceae bacterium
AGAGCCTGGCCCTCGTAAGGCTGCGGCGCCGACAGATTAATGAGATTGCTGGTGCTCATTGGACTGGACTTGGCCTGGTTTGGAAGCCTTCGTCCACCCGTCCCGGCCCGGTTGTTCCGGGCTCGTGCTGGTAGGGGCTGCGGTGTTCGCAGCCCCTTAGCTGACGAGGACCACAATGACCAAGCTCACCCCCAGCCACAGCGATCTTCTAGCGGCCATCGCCCGCGCGGACGAAGGCGCGATCGATGCGCCCCAGGGCGCCAAGGGCGCCATTGGCGCCCTCATCAAACGCGGCCTACTTGTTTCCATTCCCCAGGCGCAGGGGCCCAGCCGCCTGATGATCACGAGCGCCGGACGGGCGGCGATCACGGGCGACAAGCCGCTTAGCCCCGCCAAGCAGGCGGGCGCACCAACCCCTGGGGGCAAGATCGCCGCCCTCCTGGTCCTGCTGCGCCAGCCGCAGGGCGCAACGGTGGAAGCGATGATGGTCGCTACCGGCTGGCAGGCCCACTCGGTGCGCGGCGCCCTGTCCGGCGCCATCAAGAAGAAGCAGGGACTGGCCGTGACCTCGGAGAAGACGCAGGCCGGCCGCGTCTACCGTGTCGTCGCCGGGGCGCCGACGTGATCGACGCGGCGGATATCACCAAAGAGGTCCAGGCCCTGGAGGGCATGGACCTGGAGGGCCTGCGGGCGGACTGGCGGCGGCGGTATGGACCGCCGCCAAAGGTCCGCTCGCCGGAGCTACTTCGGCTGTCACTGGCGTGGCGCATCCAGGCCCAGGCTTTTGGCGGCCTGGATGTCGCCACTCGGCGGCGCATCCGCCAAGTCGGCGGCGCCGGCCAGAGCGACCATGTCAGCCAAGGCGTGCGCATCACCAAGCAGTGGCGCGGCCAGACCTATCAGGTCGACCGCGTCGACGGCGGCTACCGTTGGGCGGCGACAACCTACGCCAGCCTCTCGGCCGTGGCCCAAGCCATCACCGGCGTAAAGCGCAACGGGCCGAAGTTCTTCGGTCTTAGGGCCAGCGAGGCATGACCATGGCGCCGGTCCTGCGTTGCGCGATCTACACCCGCAAGTCCTCAGAGGAGGGACTGGAGCAGGGCTTCAACAGCCTGCACGCTCAGCGCGAGGCCTGCGAGGCCTATGTGCTCAGCCAGATTGGAGAGGGTTGGGCGGCCCTCAAGACCGACTACGACGATGGCGGGTTCTCGGGAGGATCGATGGATCGGCCGGGCCTTAAGGCTCTGCTGGCCGACATCGCCAGGGGGCTGATCGACATCGTCGTGGTCTATAAGGTCGACCGCCTTACCCGGTCGCTGGCAGACTTCGCCAAGATCGTTGAGGCCTTTGATCGACAGGGTGTCTCCTTCGTTTCGGTCACCCAGGCCTTCAACACCACCACCAGCATGGGGCGCCTCACCCTCAATGTGCTGCTCTCCTTCGCCCAGTTCGAGCGGGAGGTCACCGGCGAGCGCATCCGCGACAAGATCGCCGCCAGCAAGAAGAAGGGCATGTGGATGGGCGGGACCTTGCCGCTTGGCTACGACGCCCCGGCGGATCAGACCCACCGCGCCTTGGTGGTGAACTTCGCGGAGGCGCGGACTGTCCGCCTGATCTTCCAGCGCTACCTGGACCTCCGATCCGTTCACGCCCTCGTCGGCTGGCTGGCCGAACAGAACATCCGCTCCAAGACCTGGACATCGAGCAAGGGACGCCAGATGGGCGGCTACCCGCTCAACCGGGGCGCCCTTTTCCATCTGCTGAAGAACCGCACCTACATCGGCCAGATCCCGCACAAGGCGCTCAGCTACCCAGGTCTTCATCCGGCCATCGTCGATATCCCGACCTTCGAGGCTGTCCGGTCGCTGCTGGCCAAGCAGGCGGCGCGCCACCGCACCCGCGCCACCAAGGTCGGCGCCATGATGCTCAAGGGGCTGATCTTCGATGCAGACGGCGAGACGATGACGCCTAGTTTCACGCACGGCGCCGAGGGACGTGTGCACCGCTACTATGTGTCGAAGTCATTGCTGCAGGGCAAAGCCCGCCCGCCATCGGATAACGACGCGATCCGCCGCGTCCCCGCGATCCTCATCGAGAAGGCGGTGAGCGCCACCTTGTCGGCGCTGATGCGAGGCCAGGAGGTGGACGTTCCGTCCGCTCTGGCCAGGGTCGAGATCCACGCCCAGACGGTGCAGCTACTGGTTCGGCGAAGCGCGTTTTTCAAACAGGCCAGTGAAGCCGAAGCTCAGCTGCGGATTTTGTCGAGCCGGCTCCAGCTGGAGAGGATCGAGCCGGAACTATCGGACCTCAGCTTGGCCCGCGTCACCTTGCCGGTTTGTCTCAAGCTTCGCGGCGGGCGGGTGTGGATGACCGGGCAGAACGGACGCTTGATAGCGTGCCGCGGCGACCCGGACCGGGTGCTCATCCGTGGGCTGCGGGCCGCGCACAAGCATTTGGCGGACGGCAATGAGATGTCATTCGGACGCCCTGAAACACTCAACATCAATCAGGCGCCGGCCGCTCCCTATGACCGGAATCTAGTGCGCCTAGCCTTCCTGGCGCCGGACATCCAGGCGATGATCCTCCAAGGCCGCCACCCCGAAAGTCTCAATCTGGCGACCCTGCTGGTCACCCCTATCCCGGCCGCCTGGGAAGACCAGCGGCGCGTGTTCGGGATCACCGGCTAAACCCGACCGACGCCGGGAGAATTTCCCTGCGGCGATGGCGGCCTTCCCTGCTCGGCGATGAAAATTCCCTGCTTCGATTCTTAGGGAAATCAGATCTCTCGGCCCGGCCAAGCGCCCATGGCGATGAGACTAATTTCGACCAAGGAAGGTGCTATGACGCGCGCCACTGGGCGAATCTCCAGAAATTCCCTGCAAAATTCCCTGCGGCAGGGAAACTCATCTAGATCACAGACACGCGGAGACGGGCCGGCACATTCCACACGAATGGGGCTCTGAACCGGGAGGTTCGTGGCTGACACACGGGGATTCTGTCGCCGATAGGTCCGCAGTTACCGGGGCTTGCGGATCGTGTGCACCCCGGGGAGACGAACTCGCTAAACGGGTGGCGGGCGGCGATTTGTTTGGGCGAGTCTTCTTGCACGAAGTGGCCGCCGTGCAGGGTGACGTGGGTCTGACCCTTGGCGCCGGCGACGCGGGCCTGGAAA
>JAYUBD010000642.1:0-3170 GCA_043740995.1 Caulobacteraceae bacterium
TTGATGCCAGGGATGCCGGGCAGCTTTGGCCGGCTGAGCGGCCCGTTCGCCATGGCGACATAGCGCGCCTTGAACCGGTCGCCGCGGTTGGTGCTGATAATCCAGTGCTGGTCGGCTTCGTCCCAGCGCAGCTCGGTGACGCCGGTCTGCATCAGGGCGTCGTCATACAAGCGGTAGTGCCGCGCGATGCTGCGGCTGTGTTCCAATATTTCCGGCGCGAACGAATATTTGTGTTTGGGCATGTAGCCGAGCTCTTCGAGCAACGGCAGATAACAATAGGATTCCACGTCGCACATGGCGCCCGGATACCGGTTCCAGTACCAGGTGCCGCCGAAATCGCCCGCGCTCTCGACGACGCGTATCCGTTCGATGCCCGCCTCGCGCAATCGCGCTCCCATCAACAGGCCGCCAAAGCCGCCGCCGATGATCGCGAATTCGACGGTGTCGAACACCGGCGCGCGCGTGAAGCCCGGATCAACATAGGGATCCTCGACATAACGGGAAAACTCCGCCTTGACCTCGACGTACTGGGCGTTGCCGTCTTCGCGCACGCGCTTGTCTCGCTCGGCCAGATATTTTTCGAGCAACGCATCGGGATCGAAATCAATCTCGCCGACCAGCGTGGCAATGTCCGAATGAATTTCCATCTTGGTTGTATTCCCTGAACTCAGACGCCGATTGTAAGGGGGTTGGCGCGCCGGGCAAGGTGGCGCAAACAGATTTCCTCGCATGGGGTCCCGGTCCTGAAGATCGGGCCGGCAAGGAGGCGGTCATGCCCGATGCCATCAGCAAGGCGACGAGGTTCGTTCGCGAGCGGGGCGCGGGCATCGCCGTCGAGGCGCTCGTCAATTTCATCGGGCCGTACTTGATCTTCGGCCTCGCCAAAAAGAATTTCGGCGAGGTGAACGCGCTGATCGCCTCATCGGGGCCGCCGATCATCTGGAGTCTCGTGGAATTTGCCCGCAAACGGCGGGTCGACGCTGTCTCCATCCTGGTTCTGGCCGGCATCGCCCTGTCGCTGCTGGCCTTTGCCGGCGGCGGATCCGTGCGTCTGCTGCAATTGCGCGAAAAGCTGGTGACGGCCGCCATCGGCCTGATCTTTCTGGGTTCGGCGATCATTCGCAAGCCGCTGATCTATCAGCTCGCCCGCGCCACCCTGATGCGAAGGTCCGCCGCGGAAGCGCGGTCGTTCGAGGCCTTGCGCGACAATGTCCATTTTCGGCGCACCATGACCTTGATGACCGTGGTCTGGGGCTGCGGCCTGATAGCCGAGGCCGGCGTCGCCAGCCTGCTGGTGCTGACCATGTCGGTGCAGCAATTCCTGATCGTGGGTCCCGTCGTTGGCTATGGCACGATGGGGACCCTAGGCCTCTGGACCTGGTGGTACGCCCGCCACCAGCGGCGAAAAGGCGCCGCGCGCCTCGCGGCTGAGGCGTCGGCCAAGGCCGCTTGAACCCCCAAACCGCCGCCGGCCGGCTCGTCACCCCGGCTTGCTTCGGATCCCCGCCATCCGCTAGGCCTCACGCGGCATGCGCACCGCCGAACCCACGATCCGTGATCTGATCGCCGCCCATGAACCTGGCCATGCGCTGGCCCAGGGCTTTTACCTGCGGCCGGACGTGTTCGAGCGCGATCTGACCCTGCTTCTGGGGCGCTGGATCTGCGTGGGTCATGCCAGCGAGGCGGCGGCGGCCGGCGACTATTTCACCGCCGAGCTGGGTCCTGAATCGGCCATCGTGGTGCGCGGCGAGGACAGCGTGTTACGGGCTCTGAGCAATGTCTGTCGCCATCGCGGTTCTCGCATCTGCGTCGAGGCGCGGGGCAGCGCCGCCATGCTGACCTGTCCCTATCATGCCTGGACCTATCATCTGGACGGTCGCCTGCGCCGGGCCCGAGAGATGCCGGCGGGTTTTGATCCGACGCGGTATGGACTTCGGACGCTCCCGATCAAGGTGGTCGGCGGCCTGATCTTCATCAGTTTCGGCAATGATCCCCCCGCCATGGGCGCGGCGGAAGCGGCGCTCGCGGAGATGGCGGACATCTATGGCTGGACCGGCGCCAAGGTCGCCGACCGCCGCGCCTATGCGGTGGACGCCAATTGGAAGCTGGTGATGGAAAACTATCACGAATGCTATCATTGCGGGCCGGCGCACCCGGAATTCTCCGTCGTTCACACTCTGGCCAGGCCGGGCGCCCGCACGCTGGACCTTGATGCCGATCCCTTGACCGGCCGCGCCGACTTCGAGGCCTGGGCGGGTCAGTCCGATGGAAGAGAGATGGCGCGGGTCATGCGCTCGACCCTGGCCAAGGATTGCCACAGCGGCAGCATTGACGGTCGGCCGATCGCGCCGGTGATGGGCGAGGGGCGGCCCGAAGCGGGGGCTTGCGTGTTCGCCGAATTGGGATTTCTCAGCGCCTTTCTCGCCTATCCGGACTATGGCGTGGTCTATCGGTTCATCCCGCGCGCCGCGCTGCGGACGGAGATGGAGGTGATCTGGCTGGTGCGCGGCGACGCGCAAGCGGGCCGCGACTACGACCCCGATCAACTGACCTGGCTGTGGCATGTGACCAGCCTCGCCGACAAAGGGATCATCGAGCGCAACCAGACCGGGGTTCGATCCCGCGACTATCACCCCGGGCCGTTCTCGCTGATGGAGCCGGGGACGGCGGCCTATGTGGCGCGCTATGTGCGCGAACTGGCGCTCGCCATCGGCGCCGACAGGAACCCGACCCATGCGCTATGACGCCCTGATCGTCGGCGGCGGCCATAATGGCCTGACCTGCGCCTTCTATCTCGCCCGGGCCGGCCACAAGGTGCGCCTGCTCGAGCGGCGCGGTATCGTCGGCGGGGCGGCAATCACCGAGGAATTCCATCCGGGTTTCCGCAACTCGGTCGCCAGTTATTCGGTCAGCCTGCTCAACCCCAAGGTGATCGCCGATATGCAATTGGCGAGGCACGGCCTGAACATCGTGATCCGACCACTCTCCTATTTCTCACCGGTCGATGATGCCCGTTATCTGATCCTCGACAAGGACAAGGCCCGCTCGCACGCCGAGGTTTCGCGCTGGTCGCCTAAGGACGCCGACCGGCTGGAGGGCTTCCATGCTCGACTGGATGGCATCGTCGAGCTGTTGCGCGGCCTGTTGCTCAAGACCCCCTATAATGCCAC
>JAYUBD010000643.1:0-3163 GCA_043740995.1 Caulobacteraceae bacterium
CTGCTCAAGCCCGGCATCTTCAAGACCCAGAAGGAATTTCGCGCCGCCTACATGACTCCGGGCAAGCCGCGCCAACCAGCCAACCCGGCGCGGCTGCGCGACCTGATGCGCGACGCCATGATCCGCAACACCCGGGCGGTAGTGGCGCTGAAGCTGCCCCGACGCCACGCCTCCACCCGCCGGATCGACACCCCCGATGAGGAACAGACGCTTTACCAGGCGACGGCGGCGCAGGTTCGCGCGCTCGCCAACGACCGCGGACCGGGCGGCCACCGCCTGGTGCTCCACCACTTGTTAGGCGCCGCCGGCTCGTCGCCCGCGGCGGCGACCGCCGCCATCGCTCGCTTTGCCGACCGTCATGGCCAGGATCCGACCTGGCGGGCCCTGGCGGAGCGCTGGGCGGGTCTGGGGGCTGGCGGCAAGGAATTGGCGCTGCTCGACTTGCTGAACCGCAATCCAACCGAAAAGAAGCTGGTTTTTATCCACCACAAGGAAACCATGACCAGCCTGTCGGCCTTGCTCAAGCGCAACGGCATTGGTTTCGCCCGCTTCGAAGGCGGCCTAAGCGGCCCCGACAAGGACGCGGTGATCGCCGATTTCCGCGAACGGGTTCCGGTTCTGTTGTGCACTGAATCCGGCGGCGAGGGCCGCAACATCCAGTTCTGCAACACCTTGATAAATTTCGATATTCCGTGGAATCCGATGGCCATCGAGCAGCGGATTGGTCGCATAGATCGCATTGGTCAGAACCGGGAAGTGTATGTGTTCAATCTGGTCGCTCGCGGCACGGTTGAGGAGCAGGTGCTGCGGTTGCTGGATGAGAAAATCAACATGTTCGAACTGGTGGTAGGCGAAGTCGGCGCGATCCTGGGTGAATTGGAAGAGGAACGGGGTTTCGCCGAACTGATCTTGGACGCCTGGCTTGAGACAACCGAGGTTGGCCGGGCCGAGGCGTTCGACGCCCTTGGCCACCGGCTGGAAGCCGCCCGGACGCAATATGGCGACGCCCAGGCGCTCGACGACGCCCTGTTCGGCGAAGACTTCGAAACCGCCTAGAAAGAGGACGCCCGGACCATGTCCGCCCTTCGCGACTTTGTCGCCGACCTGATGGAGCGCCAAGGGGCCGCCGTCGAGACCCTTGAGCCCGACGGCCTGACGGTGATCGCGCCCCCCGACGTGCGCGCGGCGTGCGGCTGGCCGGAGCTCACGCGGCTGGGCTTTGGCGCTGAATTGCCGAAGGGCGCCCAGCGTATCGGCATGGAAGGCGATTGGCTGGATCGCTTCAGTACGCTGCTGAACGGTCATGGCCGGCATGCCGAGCGTCAGATGGCCGCCGGCCTGCCATCAGCAAGCGGCGATCCCGAGCGATGGCTCCGACACGCCCTTGATCTGCCCAATGCCGTCTGGCGTTTCCAAGGCCAGCGCCCTGTCTGGACGCGCCTTCTATTGGTCGCTTTTCGGACGACCGCCGTATCGGATGAGAAGCGTGAGAATATCCTCTGGATGGGATTCAACCTCGGCACCGGCGCCGCTCTGAGCAATGTATTGCCATGGCTGAGAGCCTCGTTGGAGGCTGAGCAGAACTGGCAGGCGCCTGACACGGAGGTCCGGGAGGCGGCGGGGCCGCGTTGGGACGCCGCCACTTTGGAAGCCCGGGTTCGACCGGCGCTCGACGCCGCGGTGCGATTCGAGTTGTCGCCGTTTCTGCGCTCAATGGAGCGGCGGCTGGCGCGCGACCACGGTCGTCTGCATGGCTATCATGACGATCTGCGACGGGAGTCGTTGAAGCGCTTGGCCGGACTGGGCAATATCGTGGGCGCCAAGGCCGAGGCCGACCGTCTGCGGGAAGGCCAGCGGATCGCCGCCATCGAGCGCGAATACCGGGCAAAGCTCGACGACCTGCGTCACAATTATGCGCTGCGCGTCACCGTCGATTGGATCCAGTCCCTGGAGCTTTTGGTCCCAGCCCAACGGTTGGCGGTACTGGTCCGCCGCCGCAAAGGCGAACGCCTGATTCACCTCGACTGGCATCCACTGGCGCGCCTGACCGAACCGCCGCCCTGCGACTGGGGTCTGGGGTTGGACAATACCCGGCTGGTCTGCGACGAGCGCCTACATCTCACGGAGCCCGCCGGCCAGGATGCCTGCCCCGGCTGCGCCAGGATTTTCTGCCGGGCCTGTCATCCTGCCGCTTGTCCAAAATGTGGTAAGACGGATGGAGGAACCACCGGTCCCTGACACATCCCTTCACTCCCACTCAATCGTCCCCGGCGGCTTGCTCGTCACGTCGTAGACCACGCGGTTGATCCCGTGCACCTCGTTGACGATCCGCGTCGCGGCTCGCCCCAACACTTCCCACGGGAATTCGAACACATCGGCGGTCATGCCGTCGGTGGAGGTTACCGCCCGCAGCGCCAGCACATCCTCATAGGTGCGGGCGTCCCCCATCACCCCGACGGTCTTGACAGGAAGCAGGACGGCGAAGGCCTGCCAGATCGCATCGTAAAGCCCGGCCTTGCGAATTTCGTCGAGCCAGATGGCGTCCGCCTGTTGCAAGGTGGCGACTTTTTCGCGGGTGACCACGCCCGGAATGCGGATGGCGAGGCCTGGACCCGGGAAGGGGTGGCGGCCGACGAAAGCGCGCGGCAGACCCAGTTCAACGCCGAGGGCGCGCACCTCGTCCTTGAAGAGCTCGCGCAAAGGCTCGACCAACTGGAGTTTCATGCCGTCGGGAAGACCGCCGACATTGTGGTGGCTTTTGATTACTGCTGAGGGGCCGCCCGTCGCCGAAACGCTTTCGATAACGTCTGGATAGAGCGTGCCCTGGGCCAGAAAGGACGCGCCCTCGATATGGCCGGCCTCGGCGTCGAACACCTCGATGAACACCCGGCCGATGGCTTTGCGCTTAGCCTCCGGCTCATCAATACCGTCCAGGGCGGTCAGGAATTGGTCCGCCGCGTCCACGTGGATCAGGGGGATATTGTAATGGTCGCGAAACAGGGTGACGACCTCGCGCGCTTCGTTCTGACGCAACAGACCGGTATCGACGAAGACACAGGTGAGTTGATCGCCGATGGCTTCGTGGATCAGCACCGCCGCAACCGACGAATCGACACCGCCGGAAAGACCGCAAATTACCCGGCCGTCGCCGACCTGGGCACGG
>JAYUBD010000644.1:0-3151 GCA_043740995.1 Caulobacteraceae bacterium
CAGTTGTAGATGGTCCGGACCGAGACAGGCCCCAGGCGGCCAGCGGCCTCCCTAAGCGTGTAAGCTTCGCGTGTCGTCCGCGTGTCATGATCCACTGCGTTCGCTCCTGTGCGGGAATATCCAAGCACCGAAGCTAAGGGTTGGGGTTGTTACCGCGGAAGCGGACTATTGGTCTGCTGACGACTTGTCCGTTCTTCGTCGCCGAAGTCTACGCTTCACGCTGTCGGCAGAGGTCATCACAGTTGCCAGTCGCTTGGCCATTTCGCTCATTGTCGGCTCTCGTCCGAGTTCAGCTATTAGGGCCGCAAATGCCGCATGTTCCTCGCCATCAAGGCGCGTGCGGCCGCCCTGCTTGCGAGGGGGTTTAAGCCTGCTCAGGAGCAATCTCGCTTTGGGCCAGGGCAGATCCGCGTCAATGAGGATCGTTGCAATGTCCTGGTCGTCCTTGTTGGTCGAGGACCGGTACGCTTCTAGGCGCGCGAACAATTCTTGAACGTGGGGAAGTTCTCCAAGGGTCACCATCCGGTGAAAAACCGGAATTCCTCCCCATGGTGAGTCCCAGCCATCATCACTCATCGCGCTTCCCCGATCTGGTGCACATTGTCGGCCTTGGCGGGCGGGGGTGTGGTGCAGTGCGCGGCCCAGTCATCCATCAGCCGCCGCCGCCGTTCGAACATATCCCCGCGGCGATAGGCGGCCTCGACCTTGTTCCCAACGGTGTGCGCCAGGGCCATCTCGACCATCTCGTTTGGGTGCGTTGTCAGTTCGGCCGCCCAGTCGCGGAACGTTGACCTGAAGCCATGCGGCACGATGGCGTCGCCCTTGTGATCCAGCCATCGCGGCGGGCCCTCGGCGGGGCTCATTTTTCGGACCATCATAGCCATGGCCATGTTGGAAAGCGGGCTGGCCGCCTTAGCACCCGGGAAGACGTAGCCGTCGCCATCGCCCTTCAGCGCCTTCATGCGCTCCAGAATCTCGACGGCCTGCTTGGAGAGCGCGACGCGATGCTGGCGCTGTGCCTTCATCCGCTCGGCCGGTATCGTCCAGACCTTGGCGCTTAGGTCGACCTCGCTCCAGCGGGCCCCAACGATCTCGCCAGTGCGAGCGGCGGTGAGGATCGCGAATCGCAGCGCCTCAGCGCTAGCACTCGTCCTCGTGGTCAGGGCCAGCCAAAACGCGTGCGCCTCGGAGTATGGAAGGGCTGGGTGGTGGTCGACGGCCTTGACCTTCTTGCGCTCGGGCAACAGGGCGCTCAAGTGGCCACGCCAGCGTGCGGGGTTGTCGCCATGACGCATGCGCCTGGCCGCCGCCCAGTCCAGCACCTGTTCAATCCGGGCGCGCACTCGGGACGCCGTTTCCGGCTTCGCCGACCAGATCGGCTCAAGGATTTTGAGCACCCGATCGGTGTCGACGTCCTGGACGGGCAACTCGCCAATTACCGGATAGACGTAGTCGCGCATCGTGTTCGGGAACTGCACCGTGTGCTTGTCGCTGCGCCAGCCGGCCTTCTTCGCTTCGAAGTAGCGCTGAGCAGCTTCCTTGAACGTCGTGCGCCTCACCGGGGCCGCGGCGCTCGCGAGGCTGCGCCGGCGCTCTATCGGGTCGATGCCGTCGCGCACCCGCCGCCGGCAGATCGCCGCCCTGCCGCGGGCATCGGGCAGCGTCACCTCACTCGTTGAACCGAGACCCATCTCGCGTTGCTTCGGGCCCCAGCGATAGCGAAATAGCCAAGACCGGCCGCCCGGCGTGACCTGAAGCCAGAGATTGCCGCCGTCGCCATGCATCCCATCGGGTCTCGTCTGGACACCCTTGGCACTGAGCTTTCCGCCCCGGGTCAGGTCGGCCAGTAGATCGCTGGCAATGGCTTCGCCGAGGAAGTTGAAGTCTCGCGGCTTCGCTTTGGCGAGCCGGTCCGTAAGGCGCTCAATTTCTGCCCTAAGTGCGTCGACTTCTAAGGTGTCCGCCGACGCCATTTCCGCACCCTGATCCCACTCACGTACCCACGCGCCCAGGGTTCATTTACGTTCTCGGATATGCGCGTGTCAACACGGTTGTTCACACAAGCATCTGTGAAAGCTTAGTTTATTCTACGCAGTTATGCGCGGGTGTTCATTTCTGTGCGCGGCGTTTCTACGGTCTCCGTCACCGCCATTTTTCGTCGGATCAGGCCGCCAGCCGGGGGCGGTTAGAGCGCGTCAGGGTCCAGGCGCCGCGCGCAAGACTGACGGCGGTTTCAGGTGACGGCTGCGCGGGCTATGAATTCCGGCCGGTCCCAGGCGCGGGTGGCCAGCACCTCGGCGAAGGCGCCCGCCGCGTCCCAGACCTGGGCATAGCTGAGATAGAGCGGCGAAAACCCGAAGCGGGCGATGTCCGGCGCGCGGAAGTCGCCGATGATCCCCCGCGCGATCAGCGCCTGGACCAGTGCATATCCCTGGGGATGGGCGAAGGAGACGTGCAGGCCTCGCGCGGCTGCCGCCCGAGGGCTCGCCAGCGCCAGGCCAGGGTCGTCCGCGTGGGCCTCCACTTCGGCGATGAACAGCTCGGCCAGCGCCAGGCCCTTGGCCTCGATCAGCGCCGGATCGGCTTCGAGCTGTAGATCGATCCCGGCCTCAAGCGCCGCCAGCCCCAGCACCGAAGGCGTGCCGGTGACCTGGCCGCGAATGTCGCGGGCTGGGCGGTAGCCGTCCTCGAAGGCGAAGGGCTCGGCGTGGCCCATCCAGCCGGTCAGCGGCGAGCGGATCTCGCCCTGGTGCCGCGCGGCGACAAACACGTAGGCCGGTGCGCCGGGACCGCCGTTCAGGTACTTGTAGCCGCAGCCCACCGCCAGGTCGGCGTCCGCGCCGTTCAGGTCGACGGCGATGGCGCCGGCGCTGTGGCTCAGGTCCCAGAGCATCAGCGCGCCCCTGGCGTGGGCCGCGGCGGTCACTGTGGCCATGTCGCGGCGCAGGGCGGATTTGTAGTGGACCTGGGTCAGCACGACGACGGCGGTGTCCTCGTCGATCGCCTCGACCAGCCCTTCGGGCGCGACGGATGTCAGCCGCGCCTGCTCCGGCAGGAGGGCCGCCAGGCCCTGCAGCGCATAAAGGTCGGTGGGGAAGTTGCCGGTTTCCGACAGGATCGTGCGCCGTCCGGGCCTGAGCGACAGCGCGCC
>JAYUBD010000645.1:0-3133 GCA_043740995.1 Caulobacteraceae bacterium
GAAGCAGGCCACCACCAGCTCGTCCTTGGTCTCGTTGTGGTGGTAGAAGGCGCCTTTGGTGACATTGATCCGCGCCGATATCTTCTCGACCGATGCGCCCAGATAGCCCTCCTCGTTGATGAGCTGGGTGGCGGCCTTCAGGAACATCTCTCCGGAATCCACATCCCCTCCGGCCTGGACCAGGGGCGGGAGGGCGACCGGCGCCCAGGTCACGCCCGGCGCCGCCAAGCCGTCGGTCAGGATCGCCGACGCCCGCGTGGCGGCCCGACTGTAGTCCTCAGGTTCGAACCTCGGCAGCCAGACCACTGCCCAGAAGGCCTGGGACAACAGCAGGTGGGTCCGGGCGTTTCGCTCCGCGCGGCAAAGACCCGCCGCCGCGGACCCGTCGAACAATCGCCGCGCCGCGCGGAACATCTCGACATAGGCTTGATTGATTGGCTCGACGTTCAGCGCCCGGACGTCGTTGAAGGTGGCGATCGCATCGGACACGCCCAGCGCCTCTCGACGGCGGTATTCGAAATAGGCCGCATTGAACGCCTCAATGCGCTCGCGGCTGGTGACATGGGCTTCGCCCACCCCGATCAGCTCGACATAGAGCGCGATCGCCCGCTCGAAACAGGCGGCGGCCAGCACCTCCTTGTTCTTAAAATAGTAGATGATCCCGGTCGGCACGATGCCCAGACCGGAAGCGACATCGGCGAGCGTCATGCCGCGCACGCCCTTGCGATTGAGCGCTTGCACGGCCGACGCCACGATGGTGTCTCGGCGTTTCAGGTAGCGCGGGCTGGGGCCGCTGGTCATTGGGCGTCCCGCCTCGATTCCGCGCATTTGAAGTCTCGTGTCTTCATAGCCCCACGCGGCGCGCCGAGCCAAGCGCCCGGCGGGTTCATCTCGCCGAATGGGTCGGGGCGTAGGCGTCGCGGAGTTCGCGCTTGAGCACCTTGCCAATGTGGCTCCGGGGCAGGGAAGCGACCAGGCTCAGGTCGGCCAGACGTTGGGTCTTGCCGAGCCTGGCGTTGATCCAGTCCTTCAAGGCCGCCGCGGCGATTTCCTGGCCCGGCTTCAGGGCCACGAAGGCGACCGGCGTTTCCCCCCACTGGTCCGAGGGCACCCCGACGACCGCCGCTTCCAGCACCGCCTCATGTCGCACGATCTCGGCCTCCAGGTCGCTGGGATAGATGTTGAAGCCGCCGGAAATGATCATATCCTTCTTGCGGTCCATCAAGGTAAGAAAGCCGTCCTCGTCGAACCGGCCGATGTCTCCGGTGCGGATGAAACGAAGCCCGTCGGGGCTGGTCCATTCGGCTTCCCGCGTCTTGCCCGGCTGATTGTGGTAGCCGACCATCATGGCGGGGGACCGCCCGACAATCTCGCCAATTTCACCTTGCGCCAGCGTCTTGCCGTCCTCGTCGATCAGCCGGATGTCGTGGCCGGGCATGGGCTGGCCCACGGTGTGCAGCTTGTCGGGCTTGTCATGGGCCAGCAGCATGCATGAGCCGCCGCCCTCGGTCATGCCGTAATATTCCACCAGGCCGCCCGGCCAGCGCGCGAGGACATCGGCCTTCAGTTCGGCGGCGAAGGGCGCGCTGGTCGAGAACTTCACCAGGTAGCTCGAGAGGTCAAAAGAGTCGAAATTCGGCTGCCGCATCAGGCGGCGATATTGCACCGGCACCAACATGGCGTGGGTTGCCCGGTGCCTTTGCGAAAGCACCAGAAATTGCTCGGCGTCGAACCTGGCCATCAGCACCGCCAGCCCGCCATTGGTCAGCGTTGGCAGGAAGCTCACCAGGGTGGTGTTGGAATACAGCGGCGTCGAGATCATCGTCACCGCCTCGCGCGGATAGACGCCCAGGCGAATCTGACCCCAACGCATGCGATGGGGCTGGATGATGCCCTTGGGCGCGCCGGTAGTGCCCGACGAATAGATGATATTGAAGCCCTGGTCGGGCGGCGTATCAACAATCGGCGCCCTGGCGCCCTCCGGCGCGAGCCATGCCTCGAAGGCTTGCCCGGTTTCCGATCCGTCCAGGGCCACGCATCGCGCCGTGATGCCATCGGCCACGCCGGCGAGCGCCTCGCCGACCGCCGCGTCGAGGAACAGCACCCTGGCCTTGCAGTCCCGCAGCATCATGACCAGACTCTCTGGTGTCGAGGATGGCGCCAGCGGGGCGACCATGGCGCCAGCCCGCAGGATGCCGAAGAAGGCCGCCGCATAGGGAATGCAGGTAGCGGCACAGATCGCCACCGCCTCGCCCGGCGCGACGCCGTCACGCCGCAGGGCCACGGCGATCCGATCCATCAGGCGGTCGAGCTCGCCATAGGTCATCCGCCGATCCAGCTCGGCCAAGGCTGGCCGGTCGGGCGCCTCCTTGGCCCATTCGGCCATCACCTCGGGCAGAGTTGCGAACTCCCGGCTCAGCACCTCAACGACGGACATCGATCATCTCCTACCCGTTACTCAAATTATCCAGGCGGTCTCACCCGGTATGTTCCCAGAACCAGGCCCGGCGACAGCGGGCGCTGCCGAGGGTTTTGCAGATCACAGCAACTTGCCCATCTGCGATGCGGGTTCGCCTTCGGCGACGAGGTCGGCCGCCGCCGCGAGCTTTCTGAGAGACTCCTCGTGACTCGCCCGACTGATCCGATATCCGGAGAGAATCACGACCGCCAAACTGTAGAGGACGACCAGGGTCGGAACGTAGACGAGCCCCAGATTCCGCACCACTTCGGGGGCCACCTGTCCCGGTCGCGCGGCTTCGGGGAAGTGGATGACGGCCAACATCAGGCCGGAGACAAAGATTCCGAGGCCAGTCACCGCTTTGGCGACGAACGCCGCCGCCGCGAAGAACAGACCCTCCTGACGGCGGCCGGTGCGCAGTTCAGAATCCTCCGTCACATCGGCGATCATCGACGAGAACATGATCTGGCCGATGATGCCGAAGCCCAAGGCAATGGTGTTCTGGACAAGCAACAACGGGAAGACCCAGGCCGACCCGTTCGGTGGGAAAAACCCCACGAGCCGCAGCACGATGGGCGCGACCGTGAGCACCAGCGAGACGAGAATCAGGGTCATGGCCGCGCGCTTCTTGCCGAATCGTTTTGAAATCCAGGGGGCGGACGCAAAGGCGAACAG
>JAYUBD010000646.1:0-10127 GCA_043740995.1 Caulobacteraceae bacterium
GGAGGAGGAACTCGTGCCATTGATCGAGAAATTCGGCCAGCTCATTGCTGAGCAACCGGTCTGCCGCGAAGCCTTTGGTCTCCTGTAGAAATGAGGGGAGTCCTCAGGAGCCAATACTCAGATCCGTAAAGCCAGACGTCGTCCTTACTTGTGCCGCTCACGTGCGTAAACTGCACGCCGGCAAGCGCGGTGACCACGGACCACTGCGAGCCGTCGTAATGCCAGGTCCGCGGCTCGTATGAGCGGCCTTCGAGCTCGAGCCAGCCGACGGCCCAGACATCCGACGGTCCGGTCCCCCAGATGCCGCTCACCGCGGGCTCGAACGCGCCGCTTGGGGCCGGCAGCGCAACGCGGGTCCAGGCCCGCCCGTCGAAGTGCGCGCAGACACCCGTACCTCCCGAATTCACCCCGCCCACCCACACATCGGACGGCCCGCTCGCCCAGACCGTGCCCAGCGGCGAGATCGTCGGGAACATCTCCGAGTGCGTCGGGTCCAGGCCGACGTTCGACATGCGCCCCACGGCGCCGCTATCGGAGGCGAGCCACGCGTTGTCTGGATCGGTGCCACCGATAACGTTCGGCGCAGCTCCAAGCCCGGAGGTGAGCGGCAGGGGTGGCATCCATGCTGAACCATCGAAACGGGTGATGCTGCCGCTTGCGCAGATCAACCAGGGACGGCCAGCCGAGAAGCCCCACAACGAGGACAATCCATACGGTGCGCACTCGTTCCACTCCAGCACGTCGGTCTCGGTCCAGCTGCGGCCATTCCAATGCGCGGCCTTGCCAGGGAACATCACGCCGGCGACCCAGACATCGGTCGGTCCGCTCGCCCACATCGCAAACGAAGGCGCACCGGTCCTCTCGATGAGCCAGTTCGTGCCGTCTCCGCGGAGGACCTCGCCAGAGCCCCCGGGTTGCCTGCCGACCGAAAGCCAGATCTCACCTCCGGTGAAAGGCCAGACTGCGCTCAGGTCCGCGTCGCGCGGCTTGGGCAACGTTGTCCAGCGGATCCCATCGAACCGCAGGAGGGTACCCGACGCGCCGGCCGCCCAGATATCGTCCGGCTTCGTGCCGCGGATGCTGTAGAGAGCCGCACTGGTTCCGCCGTCCACGCGCGACCACTTCGCGCCGTCGAAATGATGGATCGCGCCGCTCTCTCCGGCTGCCCAGACGTCGGCGTGCGAAGAGCCCCAGATTGCGTTCAGATCCTCCTCTCCGTCGATGGTCATGCGCGCCCAGCGCGTGCCGTCGTGGTGCAACACAGTGCCTGCGGCTCCGGCCGCCCAGACATCGTCTGGCGCGCTCGTCCAGAGGCTGGAGATCGGGTTTCCCTGCGGCGTCGGATTCTCCCAGCACCAGTGATCGGTCGAGCAGAAGCCTGGGACCGGCGCCGGAGGAGGAGGCAGCGGAGGGGGCGGCGGCAAAGGTACCAGTTCGAAGGTCACGGTGACGACGAGATCACGATCCGCGACGATGGTGCAGGTTGATCCTCCGCAGCCTGCGATGCTCCAGGCAGCGAGCCGTGACCCTTCGGCCGCCCCGGCGGTGAGCACCAGACTGGTGCCTGCATCGATGTCCGCAGCGCAGGTCGTGTTGCAGTCGATGGGGCCGCCGCTGACACTCCCTTTGCCGCTACCCGCGGGTATCACCGTGAGCTTGAAGCGGGTCGCTGTTGGCTTAGGGGGCTCAGGGGCCATCGCTGCCGGCGGATCGCCGGCTGCACCGGGTGTCGCTCTCCGCGAGCAGGAGACGTTCGCCAGGGCGACGAGCGCGATGACACCGAAGACGAGGCGCACAGCACGATAGGCGACCTTGCGGTTCATTCATCCCTCTAAGACAGAGCGTCCAACTCGCGGAAGGTGGACACCCGTCCGCGCCTGCGCCATGGCACGTGGGCGAACAGTTCAGCAGGGTACAATCGATCCTATATGCTAGAGCCGGTGAACAGGAGCGCTGTCTTGCTGGCGTTGACGTGCGGCCTGACTGGATGGGGAATCAAGACGTCGGCCGCGTCTTCTTCCCTTGCGCCGCTGTTGCTGCTGGAAGTGACCTGAACCCCAACTTGGTGCCGCCCGTCATGCCAGTCCACCTCAGAGTTTGGTGTACTCGATCGGGGTTCGATTTCCTAACGAGCTGTGCGGCCTAACTTCGTTGTACCTTTTCTCCAGAGCTCCATCTCCCTCTCGCGTCGTTGAGATCCAGGAACCATTGCTGATTGAGGCATTCGTCGCGCAGGCGTCCGTTGAAGCTTTCGACGTGCGCGTTCTCGATCGGCTTGTCAGGCCGGATGGAATGAAGCTTTAAGCTGTTTTCGAACGCTCAGGCGTTGAGCGCCTGCGAGATGAACTCCGGTCCGTTGTCGACGCGGATCGTCTCCGGCCTTCCGCGCACCGAGACGAGCAGGTTTAGCACGGAGACTACGCGGTGCCCGGTCAGCGTACCTAATCAGAGATATTGCACGGGTCCACTACAAGCTGTCGCTATGAAAGCTTGCTCGAACGGAGCGGCCGCGGTCCGGACCGCCAGCCCCACCGGGGCGAAGTAATTCCCTCTCCCCAGAGCTGGCGCGTAGGAGGCTGAGCGAGCTGCCGCCCGGGTTTCCGTCGGCGGAGTTCAAACAGGCCAATGCAGACTTCTGGGAGACGGTCATGAGCAGGAATGCTCGTGCGAGGAAGGCAGCGCACGAGATGATAGCTAGGTAGGCATGCCCCGCACGCCCTGACCCTCCTCTCTCTCCGCGTCCAGGACGGCGGCGTCAAACTCCGTAAAAAGCGGGCTCCGGTTGTTACACGCTATTTTTCAACTGGGCCCGTCCGCGGCACCATCGAGCCTCCGCTTCGTTCGGCTCCGGTGCTGGGTGCGTGACTGCAGCCTCCTCAAGCTGCGTTAGGTAGCTATGAATTGGTGCAACTCCGGTGACGTGAGCACACGCCCTCGGTCTGACCGGCTCGGCCTCTACCCATTTTCACCGAAAAGTGAACACCTAGGCCCGTAATCGAGCCTGCCTGGGCTCGTAATCGAGCCCAGCATCCAACCTAAAGTCACTAATAGCCAAAGCGTCTTAGCGCGGCCCATCAATCTTTCACGGGGGGTGAGAATCCGGCTGATAATAGAGTTCCGACTACCGAGTTGTTTTTGGAAATGATACAAATTACGTTAGTTTGTGCAGTCGGTCCGGGTTTTGCTTCTAAGTTTGATACAAGTCGCTCCTACGCCCCGGAAACCACCTTCCATCAACCGACGGGTCACAAATCCCCAGGATGAGGGCCAGGACTGACCTGTCCCCTTCGTTAGGCCACCTGTAGCGCCAGTCCTCGTTTCGCTTCGGCGTGCTCCTTGGGGCCGTCATCTCCATCGAGCTAAGCAGACGAGAGCAGCGGATGCCGTTGCGTAGTTTCTATAGCTTCTCCGACCAGTCGAGAGGGCCACAATGCGATTCGCCATAGGAAGGCACTTGAGACGGTCAGACTCGCGGTACCTCGTTCTTGAGCGGATTCCGATCTTTTCAAAACGCGGCTTGCTCGCCCTTCTCGTCTGCTCGGCGCTCGTAGCCACAACAGCCAAGGGCGAGTCAGTGGGGATGGGCGGAGGAGGGGCCATCTACTCGCCAGTCATTTCGCCATCCCTCACAAATTCCTCGCTGATGTTCGTCTCCTGCGACATGTCGGGGCTTTATCGAAGCGCCGACCGAGGCCTGAACTGGAAACTGCTCGATCAAAGGCAGGTTAAAGGTTCCAAGGAGTTCAGCGTGGCATTCGATCCCGCGAACACCAATCACCTCGTCGCCTTCCATCCAAGGCAAGGTCTAAAGGAATCGACTCTCGGCGGTGCAGATGGCACATGGAACGCGTTCGCACCGGCGCTTACCCCTGGCTCCATTGTTACGTCAGCCGCATTTTCAGACGTTTCCGGCCTTGCGGTGGTCACCGCCCCGCCCGCGGCATCGGGGACTACTCTCGGCGTCGTCTACGAACTCGTATCAAACGCATGGGTAGCCCGACCGGCGCCCATCCAGCCGCCTGCGAACGGCACGCTTCGCGTGACGAAGGTATTGTGGGCCCGCGATCCATCCAGTGGACTACGAACCACCTTGGTCGCGGCGAACACGTTCAATCCAAATGGATCGTTAGCCAGCAGTGGCGTGTTCATCTGGAGCAACTCGAGTTGGACCCCGATCGGCGCGCCGTCGCTTAGCTCTGGCGAGATCGTGGACTTCGCCGCCGCCCTCACCACGACCCAGTATGTCCTATACGCGGTGCTCGCAAGCGGCCGAGTCTACCGATATGCGTGGAACGCCACGCCAGCTGTGTGGGTGGACCAGTCGACGCTGGCAAACGGGCTTCCCGATGCGATCAACCCTTGCGGGCAGTTTCGGTATGTAACGGTCAGCGCCAACGAGGAGGTGGCCTACGCCGCCCTCGTGGGCATCGACGGAACCCTGGCTTGCAGGCGCGCGCTGTACAAGCGAGCTACGAACGGAACCTGGAGCGAGAGTCTGGTAGGTTTCCAGAATGGCACTGGTACAACTCTGAGCCCCGGCTGGATCGAGCCCGATCCGCCCCAGGGTCTTGGCTGGGGTTTCGGGGGTGCTGCTCACGGCATCGCGGTTACGCCTCAAGACCCGGCGAGAGCGGTCTTCGTCAACAATGCCACTGTCGCTACGACGGCTGACGGCGGCGCGACCTGGGGCCAAGCTTATAGTTCGGGCAGCATGGTGGCCGGATGGCAAACCAACGGCCTCGATGTCACGAGCGCCTGGAACTACTATGTAAACGGCACGACCCACTACATCGCCAGCACCGATATTGGTCTCTCTCGCAGCGTCGACGGCAGCAACGGGCAGGTTTGGCAAAACTCCGCCAACACTGCTGCCGGGCAGTGGCTCAATTTTTACGCGTTGTCCTTCGAAACCGCCGGCGTGGCGCAGGCCGGAGAACAATGCGCGGGCCAGGCCCGCACTTGGGCGGCGGTCTCAAGGCTTCACGACATCCCGGACGACAAGACGCTCGATGACAGCGTGCAAAGCAACGTGAACGGGAACCATGGCACGGTGCTGCTCAGCTGTAATGGAGGAGTAAGTTGGAATGCCATCACCAATCTGGCCGGACTGTCCGACGGCCCGGTCGTATCGCTCCTCTACCGGCTCGAGAACAATGTAAAGACCCTTTACGCATCGGTTTGGCGGCAAGGTGTGTTCACCAGTTCGGGTACTACCATCGGAAAGGTCTGGAGCCCAGTCGGTTCCTTCCCTGCAGCGAACCAGCACGTGTACCAGTTACGGGAAAACGCAGGCAGCATCTACGTGACCGTGGCCGCCACGAAGTCGGGCGGCAGCTACCAGACCGGCGGATTCTATAAGCTGGTGGGCAACACCTGGACCAACTTAACGGCCGGAAACAACCTGGGGCCGATCGATTTCGCGTTCGATCCTTCCGGCACCGCCTATCTCGCGACCATCGATACACCGCAATTCATCAACGGCGGTTTGTGGAAGGTCATCGGGAGCTCGGCCAGCCCCGTCACGACGCTACGGGCGCCGCTCGAGGCCAAGATGTATCACGATCAGTCCCAGATCCTTGCCTTCGCCCCCACGTTCATCGGCAACTCACTCTACCTGACGACCAACCAGGGCATCTGGAAGAGCGACAGCCAGACGACAAACTGGACCGAGGCCTTCACCGAGATCCCGTTCCTCCGATCGCAACGGCTCATCCAGCAGCCTGACAATTCGGGGAAACTCTACGTGACGACTTTTGGCGGAGGTGTTTGGAAGCCTCAAAACTTCGTTTTGTCTGCGAATCCCGGCACAATTTCCGTGAGCTCAGGGACCTCGGGTTCATCGAGCATCACCGTGACTCCCTCCGGCTCCTTCAGCTCCAGCGTGACGCTGTCCGCATCGAACGTACCCCTCAATTCTACAGGCATGAGCTTCAGCCCGAATCCGGTGCCCGCAGGAGCTTCTTCGACGGCGACCTTCAACTCTGGCACCGCCGCAGTAAGTACTTATACGATCACAGTCAAAGGAACGAGCGGCTCGCTGGAGCGAACCACGCAGGTCATCTGCAATATCACTCCAGTGGCATGTGGTTATTCACTTTGCAGCGGTGTTTGCGTCAACGAACAGAATGATGTCAATCACTGCGGCTCGTGCAACGCGTGCACCCTCAGCCCAAACGCGGCTTCGATGACCTGCACCGCAGGAAGCTGTCAGACTCAGACTTGCAATCCCGGTTATTCGCTTTGCGGCGGTGTTTGCGTCAACGAACAGAATGATGTCAATCACTGCGGCTCTTGCAACGCGTGCACCCTCAGCCCAAACGCGGCTTCGATGACCTGCACCGCAGGAAGCTGTCAGGCTCAGACTTGCATCACTCCCGGCTATTCGCTGTGCGGCGGCGCTTGCTTAAACGTACAAAATGATGTCAATCACTGCGGCTCGTGCAACGCGTGCACCCTTAGCCCAAATGCTTCGTCGATGACTTGCGCCTCCGGAAGCTGCCAGGCGCAGGCCTGCAATGGCGGGTATGCGCTTTGTCCTGGGACGGGGACTTGCGTTGATCAATCGTGCCCTGATCCCTACTCACTACCCTGCGGCCAGGACATCGTTTACGACGCGTGTGGCAACGTCATACCTGGTTGTCAGGGGGGCTTGAGATGCCCTGCCGGACAGTTTTGCGACTACACCGGCCAGTATAATTATTGTCACAGCTGACATGACCTGAGCCCCGAGAACGGTGCCAACTGAAAAGTCCGCGCCAAAGTGGAGAACAAGATGAAAAGAGTAGGTCCTCGGGGTTCAGGTCATTGCCAGAATTACCAGTGGTCTCGTGCCGTCTTTGGCGCCCTGTGCGTCGATGACTGCATAGGCTTCGAACAACCAGAGTTCTGGCTGCCATTGCTGCTTCCGGTTCAGGGGAATCGGCGCTTCGAACAGTTCGTATACCGACACGATGTTCTAAGGACGAGGAGTCGTCAGCTGCACGGGGACGATCGCGGAACGAAATGCAGAATCCAACAATGTGGACGCCGTCCCACTAGCGGCGTTGTCTTCGCCAACCAAGGTTATCCCCATGTACAGCCTTGCCGTCGCGCTCGCGATCGCAGCTTCCAGCAGCTCGACAGGGGACCTGCGGGTGTCTTCGATCGTTCGCGCGTCTCATCACGATCTATCAGCGCCGTTGAGCGAGATCGCTGCGGTTTCCGACCGACCGCGAGAGCAAGAGATCGAAGAACACGAGCCGCTCATTTGGGGTGAATTGAGACCCGCCGGGGGGACAAACCTCCTTCTCGCCGACCCGGCTGCGCAGCTTTGGCTGGGCTCGGCGGCCGCTCCGCAGACCCTCCGGAACTTCGAGGGTCAGGGTGAAGGGCTGAGCGTCCCCATCATCGCCCCGCCCGACGCAAACGGAGCGGTCGGCCTGCATCACTACGTGCAGGTGGTGAACGGCGGCCTTGCAGTCTTCTCAAAGGCCGGCGTGCTGCTCCTCGGTCCCATCGAGCTTTACACCTTGTGGCGGGGATTCAACGGCTTGTGTGAAAAGCAGGATACCGGCGATCCGGTGGTCGTTTACGACTCGCGGGCGGATCGATGGCTGATCTCCAGGGAAGCGTGGGCGGCCTCGCCCGCGGATGGCCGCCAGTGCGTCGCGGTTTCCCAGACCAGCGATCCTACGGGGCAATGGTACAGGTACGAATTTGCCATTCCCAACCCGGACTACACCAAGATTGCCGTCTGGCCTTCAGCCTACCTGCTGTCGGCGATAGGCCAGAATAGGCAATACGTGTGCGGCCTCGACCGGGCGAGAATGCTGGCGGGAGAGGATGCCACTCTACAATGTTTCGACCCAGGTTCATTGCTACCGGTGCCGGCCGACCTGGATGGGAAGATGGATCCCCCCGTCGGATCGCCGGCCTACTTCTTTGACTCGATGCCCTCCCTGGGCCCTTCCCAATTTCCGGATGACAATACGCTGGGAATTTACCGACTCTACCTCGACTGGCAAGCGCCCGCGAATTCCCGTTTGACCCAACGGGAGCGCATCCCCATCAAACCTTGGTCGGAGGACTGCGGTCTAGGCATTTCTCAGCCAGGCACATCACAGGTGCTGGGCTGTCTGCCGGGTTACCTCATGAACCGAGTCACGTACCGTAATTTCGGCGATCATGAGGCATTTCTCGTCAGTCAAGCGGCTGTTGTTCAGAGCGTCACCGGAATCCGCTGGTACGAGGTGCGCGTCGTGCAGGGCGCCTGGGCACCGTATCAGCAAGGCACCTTCGTGCCCGACTCGGATCACCGCTGGATGGAATCGCTGGCGATGGATCGCATGGGAAACATCGCTGCGGGGTACAGCGTCGCGTCTGCTTCCCTTTATCCGTCGATACGCTTCACCGGCCGACTGGCGGCGGACCCTCTCGGCATCATGACCTTGGGCGAAGGGACCATCTACGAGGGAAAAGTCTCGCAGACAAACAGCGCCCGATGGGGCGATTACTCCGCGATGCAGGTGGATCCAGTCGACGACTGCACCTTCTGGTTCACGACCGAGTACGCGGGACAAGCGGGCCCCGGCACTCGCATCGCATCCTTCCGGCTACCTGGCTGCAGCGCCGCAAACACCTTTTCCATGGACATCGATCCGCACGAGCAAGCGATCGTCGCCGGCGCTGCCGTCACCTTCAAGCTCACGACCGTAGTCCTGAGTGGCACTCCGGAGAACATCGAGCTTCGCGCTGACGGGTTCCCGGCCGGAGTTCAAGTTTCCTTCTCCGCACCGCACGTCAGGGCAGGTGACTCTGTGACCATGACCCTGACCGCAGACGCTTTCGCACCTGCCGCGGTCTTGAAACCCTTCTCTGTCGAAGGGACATCCTCCAGCTTCCAGGCCAGTAACCTCGGGCAAGTGAGCATTTCACCCGCGGTAACCGCTGCCGGGGTCTCGGTCCTGCTCGCGCCCGGGTCCATGACCGTGAGCGCAGGCCGTAGCGCGACCGTGGCCGTGCAGACAAGCGTGCAGAGCGGGGTCGCCGGCCCGATCGAACTGTCCGCGACGGGCGCTCCTGCCGGAATCACCATTTCGTTCGAGCCTTCCGTCGTCACCGCCGGCAGATCCTCGGTGCTGACCATCTCGGCGTCGCCAAGCGCCGCCGCGGCGGCCACCAGTTGCACCGTTCACGCCCGCTTCGGCTCCGTTGCGCGCGAGCTGCCGCTACCATTGACCATCCTGTCGGCGCCGGCCGTCTTCTGGGTGAGCCCCGCGGCAGGCTCCAGCCTGAGCGGCACGGCGGCGCTGGTCGCGGATGCGGATGTCAGCCCGGGAGCCAGGTTGCAGAGCCTGCAGTTCTTCGTCGACGGAATCTCCGTCGGCACCGGCACCACCTCGCCCGCGTCTCTCGCCTGGGACACCGCGCTCGCGTCCAATGGCCCGCATCAACTTTCAGCCTCCGTCGTCGACTCGGCCGGCAACACGGCCACCACGGTGCCCACGGCAGTCATGGTGCACAACCAGCAAGGCGAACGCGTCAAAGCGCAGGGCTGCGGGTCCACGTCGATCAGCCCGCTCGCCGCCCTGCTCAGCCTCGCGTGGCTCGCGGGGCGTCGGTCCGCGCCTCCCATGACGTGACCCAAGCGTCCGTCCCTACTATCGTCGGGGAGAAGCTGGCGCGATCAGCGCTTACCAAGGCTCGGCCGCCGACTGCCAGTTATCTTGGCCGCAGCCGCTGGCCCCTGCTGGATCCCGCTCCAGTTCGAAAAGACCAAGATGTGGCGCCCGCGGATCGCATCCTCGGTCGCGAAGTTGCCGGATCGAGTTTTGACTCACGACACCGGCTCGCGCGGTGCGCCGCATGTTCCATCCTTGTCCCAAGAGATCGCGACGTGGCCTTCGCTTGGACACGCTACCGCGTGCGACGGCTCGAGAAGACGCGTGCCTGCGACACCAGGCCGGAACCGTTGTGAACCGACGGCGTCGCCATGAAAGGCGACGCCCATGAAAAAGCCCGGACCCGCTAACTACTCGGAATCCGGGCCAAATGGAGCGGAACACCGGATTCGAACCGGCGACCTTCGCCTTGGCAAGGCGACGCTCTACCAACTGAGCTAGTTCCGCGAAGCGGGCGACGGATTTAGC
>JAYUBD010000647.1:0-10126 GCA_043740995.1 Caulobacteraceae bacterium
AGTTGTTTACTGAGGCTGGCTGGGACCTCGAGCCAGCCGCCAGTGAAATTGTCGCGCTTATGCAGGGGGCGCTTGACGACCTCCTTGGCTACGGCTCCCCCGAATACCGCAGATTTGCTGCATACTTTACTGATAGACTGAGCGATCCGGCAGACCGCGGCTAGGGGCGGTCGATGGCCTTCGAGGATTCGCCGAATAAGAAGGCCGTGCGCTCGCACTGGGACTTACCGATCCTTGAGCGCTGGCGTACGGTAGCGGGCCGCCAGCTGACTTATTTTGGCCTGACTGGGCCCAGAATGTTGGATCTGCTCGCGTGGAAGCACCTCCTCGACCGTCGGCGGGACGCAGTCGAAGAGCTGCCGACGAGTAAGGCGAAGCGGGACGCTGCCGATGATGCGGCAGCGGCGCTCCAGTCAGCAGCGATGCGGTATGGCCTTGCCGACGGTCTCGAGATTCTACGTGGCGACATCGGTACGATCATCACAGAGGGGCTGGATGCTTATGGCGCGCGGCCGCAGATGAGCGACGGCGCTGCCGACCGTTCCCGGTTCTTTTACGATCTGCATAACCTCGACTTCGACGGAGGCCTAGCCTTCATCGAAAAGAAAACTGGCTCGGCCCCTCGAATGGACGCTATCAAGAAGTTATTTGAGCGGCAGCGCGGTCACAGCTTCGTGCTCCTGCTCACCGTCAATGTCCGCAACACCGTTGGCAAGGAGATCCAGGATTTTCTCGACCGGCTAGCCGCCCAGCCATCTGGTGGTTTGATCGACTGGTATCGCGTACGTTGCGGTGGCGAAGTGGAGCACCGGCTTAAGGCCATTGTGCCGTTAGTCGTGCGGGCGGCTGCCCAGCCGAACGGCTTCAGATGTCTGTGCCATCCTCCGATCGCCTACACAGGGTACAAGTCCGCCCGCATGATTCACTTCTGCTTTGAACTCTATGCCGAGGACAAGGTCTTTGCTGGGGTCAGCGTGCAGCAGGAATCGGATGTGCTGACGATGCCGATGCTCGAAGCACAAGATGGCTTAATGGACTTCACTTTGCTCCAGCACCCAGATTGCGATCTCGAAGCATTCGCCGCCTCAATCTCCTTCCTGCGGTCCGAGCACGCGTCGGGCCGGCTGGCCGCAGCGCTAACCGCGGTGGGTCAGCAGAAGCAGGAGGCGTGACGTCGAGTGCCATGCGCTATGTCTTTCTACCTTTGGTCAGTACATGACCATCGAACAGGGTAGCCCCACGAAAATGGCGAAGGCCCAGGATGCTGAACCGGTTTTGTGACCCGACGTTGGTCAATCTCGTATCGCAGCTTGAGGAAGCAAAGTTTGCACGACTGTTCCGATTTATGGCCAATCTCCCACAAATTGGAGACAATCTTGCGATCCCAGCTATGCCACACGGCCTGAGTCGCACTGAACTGCTGGTGCGTATGCTGGGCAGGGTGAGTTCCCTGAACAGTTGGGCTGTAAGTTGGGTCTTTCAGTCAGCTTATCTTCCCGTAGGCCTCTGGACCGAGAGGATGGCACTTTCTCAACTGAAGCGTCGCCTCACACTTGCGCAGATTGATCTCGACTCCCACGCGGACTCGGCCTCGATACTATACGCAGCTAACCACATGCGTAATGACATCGAGCAGTATCCCATCGCCACGGACGCGTTTTACTATCTCGCAACCAACTTCGCAGAACCGTTGTCCGAGAACACATTAGACGAATTAGCGGTGCACTTCCGTGCGAAGTTTGGCGATCGTTCCGGACCATCTGGCACGCGAATCAGTTTCGGCGTCTATACGCCAGGGTCGATCGCCGAGAACAGCGGTGACGACGTTCGCCGGTTCCTTATTGAACTATTGAATATGCCGAGTAGTTACTATTTCGTTGCGCGCGAGGGTCGGATCAGCATCGTGCCAGCTACTGAGCATGGCTGGTACTTGCTCGATGGAGGCGCTGCGGCACGGGCGGTCGTGGCAACAAGCTCGTTGCCGCCGATTACGGTTCCCGGCCTAGCCGATTTTGAGTGGCTTCTAAACGCACGATCAACTAGTGAGGCCGATATTCAGGCTTTCTTGACGGAGCAGCCGCACTTCTTGTTCGCTCTTGACGAGCGCTACTGTCAAATTCGTCCACATGTTGCTCTCTCCAGCCCCGGCGGTGCAAAGCTTGTCCCCGACTTTTTGATACGCCTTGAAGATTCCAGTCGCTGGCATATGATAGAGTTAAAGAAACCGTCCGCTCCGATAATCACTAAGCGGGGTGAGGCACACAAAGCGGCCAGAGCCGCCGCACATGCGGTCCGGCAGCTTCTTGACTACACCGACGCGGTTAGCACTTCATCCGGTCGTTCTGCACTTGCACAGGCATATGATTGCTCTCCTTACGAGCCGTGCCTTGTGGTGGTGCTCGGGAGAGGCACACCGCGAAGTCGATTTCGTTGGCAATCCACAAGCAAGGGATTGCCGTAAGCGAAAGCCCACCCCCACATTCCGGCACGGTCCTGGTTTGAGCAGACTGCTTGCCGTTATGGGTGAGGCAGTGTGATGGACGGGACCGAGTGCTCTTATGAGCAGTCCTACGACGGTCGTAAGAGTGGTCTTTCGGAGCGCGTTGAGGTGCGTGCTCGGCCGGAGCGTCGGCGACGGTGGAGTTCGGCGGCCAAGCTCGCCATTGTCCGCGAAACTTTGGCGGCGGGCTCGACGGCGCAGAGGGTCGCGGACCGGCATGGGATCGGCACGGGGCTGATCTACACATGGCGCAAGCAGATGCTGCGCGCGGCGATGGCGGGCTTTGTCGCTGTCGAGATCAAGCCGGATATCCCAGGTGCCTTGTCCGGCCCGGTCTTGGACGCCGTGGTCCCCCCGCCGTCATCGCCCCCACTGCCATCACCCCCGCCGTCATCGCCCCCACTGCCATCACCCCCACTGCCATCACCCCCACTGTCATCGCCGCCGGGAGCCGCATCGTCGCGCACCATGCCCGGCGGGATCGAGGTCGAGCTGCCGTCCGGCGTTCGGTTGCGCTTTGGGTCCGACGTAGACGGCCCGGCGCTGCAGCGTATCCTGGCCGCATTGGCCGGGCCATGATGCTGCCGCCGGCCACGCGGGTGTATCTCGCGTGCGGGTTCACCGACATGCGCAAGGGCTTCGACGGGCTGGCGGCCCAGGTGCAGACGGTTCTGTCGCTCGATCCCTATGGCGGCGCGCTGTTCGTTTTCCGGGGGCGCCGTGGCGACCTGCTTAAGGCGCTGCACTGGGATGGCCAGGGGCTTTGCCTCTATGCCAAGCGGCTCGAACTGCCGCGGGCGCGGTTTGTCTGGCCCCAGACCGGCTGCGGCACCGTCACGCTGACGTCCGCCCAGGTATCGATGCTGCTGGAGGGGATCGATTGGCGAATGCCCGCCTGGACGGCCCGGCCTGAGGTCGCTGTCTGACCAAAATACCGCGCCCGTTCCGGTGATTTCACTGGTACGAGGGACGGCCCTCAAGTAGAATTCGCATGTGGACCTTGCCTATCGCACACCCGAGGACGAAATTGCCGCCTTGAGGCATGAACTGGCGGCAGCGCGCGCGCAGCTCGGCACGGCGGCAATCGAGATCAAACACCTGCGGGCGCAGTTAGCCGCCCTACGGCGCCAGCAATACGGCCCATCATCGGAGCGCCTGGACGCCGAGATCACGCAACTCGAACTGCGGCTCGAGGATCTGGAAGAGAACGAGGCCGAGCATCAAGCCGCGCAGACTGATCCGGCCTCGCCTGCGGCACAACCACGCCCCCGCGCCAAAGCCGTCCGCCGCCCGCTGCCGGACCACCTGCCGCGCGAGACCGTGGTCCATGAGCCCGAGTTGGTGTGCACCTGCTGCGAGCCCGGCAAGCTGGCCCGGCTCGGCGAGGACGTCACCGAGGTTCTGGAGAAAATTCCCGCTCGGCTGAAGGTCATCCGCCATGTCCGGCCCCGCTACGCGTGCCGGGTCTGTGAAGCGGTGTTCCAGGCCCCAGCACCCGACCTGCCAATCGAGCGGGGTCGCCCCGGCCCGGGCCTGATCGCGCACGTGGCGGTCTCGAAATACTGCGACGGGCTGCCGCTGTATCGTCAGTCGGTGATCCTGGCGCGCGAGGGCGTGGAGATCGATCGTGTGACCTTGGCCGACTGGATCGGCCGGGCCGCCTGGTGGCTCGCCCCCTTGGCCCGGCTGATCGGCACGGCCGTGATGTCCCAACCCGTGCTGCACACCGACGACACGCCGATCCGCACGCTGGCACCCGGCACCGGCAAAACGCGGCTGGCGCGGTTTTGGGTCTATGCCGTCGATCCCCGGTCCCATGCAGGACCGGGTCCGCCGGCTGCGTTCTACCGCTACTCGGCCGACCGGAAGGGCGAACGGCCGCGCGAACACCTGGCAGGCTTCACCGGCGTGATGCATGCCGACGCCTTCACCGGTTACAACGCGCTGTATCGATCAGCGCCGGGCCAGCCGGCGCGCATCCAGCACGCCGCGTGTTGGGCCCATGCTCGACGAAAGCTGTTCGAGGAGCACGAATCCACCAAGTCGCCCATCGCCGAGGAGGCGTTACGGCGTATCCAGGCGCTGTATCAGATCGAGGCCGACATAACCGGACGCCCTGCTCCCGATCGACAGGCTGAGCGCCAAGCACGCAGCAAGCCCTTGCTCGACGACCTGAAGACCTGGATGGAGGCGCAGCGCCGTCGGGCCTCGAGCAAGACGGCGCTGGGCAAGGCCTTGCAATACGCTCTGGGTCGCTGGGAGGCGCTGGCCCGCTACGCCGACGACGGCCGGCTCGCGATCGACAATAATTTGGCCGAGCGCCTGCTCCGCGGCATCGCCGTCACCCGCAAGAACTTTCTATTTCTCGGGTCCGACAAGGGCGGCGACCGCGCCGCCATCCTCTACACCCTGATCGAGACAGCAAAGCTAAACGGCCTCAACCCCGAAGCCTACCTCGCCTACACCATCGACCAGCTGGCGCGTGGGCACCTCGCCTCCAGGATCTCCGAACTCCTGCCCTGGAACTGCAAGGATACCGTCGCCGCCCGGGCCGTCTGAAATCCGGTAAACGTCAACCGTGGGTATCGGCTTACGCTTACGGATTGCCCGACGTGCAGCTGGTTACATACGACTTCCTTTTAGAGCGCGCACGAAGGTCAGCAAATCTGATTAGATCTCCGGTTTAAAAGCCCTTTACTCACCAGTCGGTAATTAAAGCCACACTCTAGCACATACTCCTCAGTCCTTGACTGGAACTCTTGCGACCTTCGGTCGTGCTACTTGCCGTCTTCTGAGTAAAACCACGATCTCAGTATATGGTCATTAACCGATCTTCATCAGGATACGGTCAATAAGCGACTTGGCCGCCACCTGGTTCGCCGAGCATTGGTAGATCAGGCAAAAGAGATGCTCGTACATTTTACGCTTCGCTGGCGGCAGATTGGCGAGCGGGACGGCCGGCGCTGCAGACCCAAGAGCTTCATCAAGATCGCGAGCTAATGCCTCCGTTGTCGGTTTCAAATGGGTCTCGTCTTCGAGCCTGAGCTCATCCATGGCGGTGATTTTTGTCATCGCGGCGAGCCCGCGGCGCACCGTTCCGGCGACCTGCTCACGCTCTTGCGACGCTAGCGTCCCCTGGTTCAAAATGGCGAGCTTCTCGCGGGCGGCCGTGTGGTGCAGCTCAAATTCCCGCAGCCATTTGCGGCGGATCGAGCTTGTGCGGCAACGCCGCGCGATCTCTCGCACTGTCGGCGCGAGATGGTTCAAGACATTGTTGAAGTGAACATTCGGCTGGAAATGGTCGCGGCGGCCGTTTGGCACAATGCGCGGATCGAGGATATGGATCTCTCCGACGGACCACGCGTTGAATCGTGGCTCCGGGAAAAGTTCTTCGAGAAGGTTGCCTTCGCCGATCTGCACATTGCCGACCCGGAAGCGCAAACCCTTGACGCCGGCTTTCGCCGGGATGGCGCCGGTATATCCGTGATGAAGCAACCAACCGACCGCGGCGATGTCTCCATCGACGCCAGTAATTTCGATCGGCTCGAACACGGTGAAGGCATCGTAAACGTCGTCGCTGATCTCGAAGCGGTTGTAATGGGGGCGGTAGATCGGTCCGTCGATGCCTCTGATGTCTAAATGCAGGTCCCCGAGATGAACATGTGGAGCAAGTATCGCCGTGATCTCGGACGCGAACGAAAAGGCGGGATTGAAGGGTAGGGGAGCCGTCTGGCCGAGATACTCTGCAATCGCCGGCGGGCTGAGAAGCCGGTCATGGCGATGCCGCGTCACGCCGCGGAGCTCGACTTCGAAGAAGCGTTCGGGATAACCGTCGAGGGAGACCTTGCGCACGGCAACGGCGTCCTGAATGACCTCGGACAAGCCGCCTCTGAAGTCAGCTGAGCGCAGAGCGGCCTGCAGACGGCGGCAATCCCAGCGCAACTCGGAAACGAGGCTCTCGGGCGACGTCCGTGAGCGAAAGATGACCTCCTGGCAGTATCCAAGACCCGCCAATCGGCCAACGCCCCGGAAACCCCGAGCCTTGCTGCCCCGCTTCGCGCTTGCACCGATCGAGGTCAGTTGCCGCGCGAAACGGCTCCAAGGGATGCCCGTTCCGTTATCCTGAATGCGGATACTGCGGGTCGCTACATCGGTGTCGATCATCACCCGCCCCGGCTCGGTCGGCGGCAGCAGTCCCTTGGCGCGCGCCTCGTCAATGGCGTCGGCAGCATTCTGGACATATTCGCGATAGATCGTCATCGGATCGACGTACATCGACGTGCTAAGAAGCTCGAGAACGTCCTTTCCGATGACAATGCTGTCAAGACCGGACGTCCATTCCGGATCGGCCGTAACGTCGCGGCGCGCCTGAGGCATGGCAGCAAGGGCTAATTTTGGTGATGTCATGCTGCCGCCCTCCGCTTGGGTGACGGGCGCGGCGCGGCCGCCGCAACCGGTTCGGCGTCCTCGAAGTCAAGGCCGGCGTCCTCAACCCGCTCGTCCTCGGGCAGTGCCGCGTCTGCTGTCGGCTCACCGGCAGTCAAGGAACGCTGACGTTCCCAAATTTGCGCGAGCAGGTCTTTAGGTTTGGGCACATAGAAAGGAAGCACGCGCTGCAGCCGCAGGTTGGTCGTCTGCTTCCCCAGCTTGTGGAAATCGCGTGGATCGCAGGCGGATAGCAGCTGCACCAGTTCCGCGCGGTCGGCGTCGTCGAGCCTCCGCGTTTCGGCTTGAAACTCGTCGAACTCCGGCCGGCCGTCGAAGCGCTCATACCAGTCGCGGTTGAAGATGTAATCGTGCGGCATCAACAGAATTCGCTCGTAGTCCTGGAACGTGTCGCCAAAGGCGCGTTTGAAGAACCTCGGCTCCCCGCTGACGATGCCGTGCGTGGCCTGAAGGATGATCTGCATGGAGCGGAGTTGATAACGCGACCAATGCTCGCCGATATGGCCGCGGTCTGGACGGTCCGTCGGTTGGTAGCGCATGGGAAAAGACCACACCCGAACACCCAGCTCTTCGTTAAGCGTCACGTTGAGACGCATGCGTTCGAAGAGATCCGACGGCCCGTCGTGGAAGTTATACAACATGTAGTTCGAAAGTTCCGTCAGCCCGAATTCGGCGGCGTAGCGGACCGCTTGCTCATAGGGCTTTTTGAGGCCGAGATGGTCGAAGGCAATCCTTAGCGGTTTGAGGCAAATCGTCGCCAGCTCGCGAAGATACATCCGGTCCTTGCAAAGGATACGGGCGTCAACGCCTTGATTGAAATCGACGCGACGCTGAACCGGCGTGCGCATGCCCGGGCGCTGTAGCTTGGCTCCAGGCACAAAGCCCAGGTCGCGGATTTCGGCGATAATCTCTTTGAAGCGGGCCGACGCAACGACGTTGTTGTCCATCAGGATAAGGTCCTTCTTTGGACCGTAATATTCGTCGATGGCATGGATCAGGTCGGTGAGGGACTCTGTGTCACGTTGACCGCCTTCGAGTTTCGGCACGCCGCAGAAGTGGCATTTGCGAATGCAACCCCGGGATGTGTAGGCGAAATAGGCGTCACGTACGGGATATTGGTAGTTGACGTGGGACAGGATGTCATAATCGGGGACCAGGTCCTCGATGGGCTGACCGTGCAAGTCGTCGGCATAAAGTTCTTCGGAGAATTCATCCAGTTGCAACGCTGTCGCTGGTGGCCCCGAGAGCAACCCTTTTATAAAGCGGATGCCGTGCCAGCGCGCCTCGTTCAGGAAGCGCTCATGCATGAGGGAGGCCGCGATGCCGCCGACGAACACGCGGTCGGTATGACCGTTGGCCGCCTTGAGTGCAAAATCGATGGTCTGGGCGATCTTCGTATATTCGAAAGAAAAAAGCGTCGTGATGTAGATGCGGTCCCAGGCGGTGCCGAGCACCGAGATTTCGTCGCCTTTGATGAAGCGGACATGGTCGCGCTTGCCACGGGGGCCATGATATTGGGCGATCTTCATCAAGCCGAGCGGCGGATATTTGTTTTTATAGGACGGCTCGATCAGCAGGATGTTTTTACCGGCCACCGGCAACGACCTTTAGACGTGTCTTGTTGCGCGCCGCACGGATCAGGGCGACTGCGGTTTTGACGCCACTTTCACCGCCAAGGCCCTTCAGCGGTCCTTCCGTCGTCCAGTCGAATGTGCCGGCGAAATCAGTGAGCGCGGCCGCAAAATAGCGCTTGTCGCAAACGGCGCCGGGTGGCGCTTCGGCGTAGAGGTCGGCGGCGAGATCCATGAGCGCGTAAACCCCGATCCCCTTAGTGAGGAAGTGCTTGCGCGGGTGCGCCCACGGTTCCGACAGCGTCAAAGTGACGGCCGACCAGAAATCGAGAACCATGCGCGCAACGGCGTCCATTGGGTGGGTGCGCGCGAGGCGGGTCCGGCTGAGAAACCGCTTCACCGCTTTCTGGAGAGTCCGCAGCGAGGCGCGTCGGGCCATTCCCGAGGTGCTTGCACCACCCAGGTCGAGTTGGCGATACCATGGGGAGGTCGGATCGTTCTTCAGATAGAGCGCCACGAACAGCTCCGGCCGGTCCGAAGCCAGATCGGCCGAGAGCTGGGCGTCGTGGAAATCCAGCAGGCTCGTGTTGAGGCCGCGGGCCTTGCTATTGATGACACTGAAGACCTCCGTTTCCTCGCGCTCAGTGAGACCGACGAAGCACATAAAGGGCAACTCGACGTCAAGATCGCCTAGGTAGCCGAGACGGTGTTGGCAATCGACCTGAGCCAGTAGCTTGTTGGCGTCCGCTGTCAGCTCAAGCTGCGCCGATCGCTTGCCTCGCTCTACCACACGCCATCCGTCATCCGAGCGCGGTCGTAGGTTGAAAGTCAGCGGGATTGTGGAACTGTGCTCCTGCTGAATGTAGCGTCGGAAGTCGAGGCTGTGCTGGGCGTTGAGCCTGCGCTGATAGCCGCAACCGGTGTCCTCGTTCAGAACATCCGCGAAGCTCAGCTTATGAAGGAGCCGTGCCGGAGCAAAACCGAGCAGCACTACCCGCCCGGCTGAGCGGCCAAGGGTGCAGTCGATTACCAGCTTCTTTGTCAAAGCAACCCGCACATTCACTCCACGACCTGCATCGATGTGATGCAAATCCTGCACCGACACGATGCATATATCCACCCAGGTGGAGTCTGTCGATCCCGAACGATGAAAATAGTTTTGAGATAGCCGTTGCCCCAAGCGCCCCTCGCTGGAGTTGGGGTCGCGGCCGTTGTCAGCGGACCGACGGGCTTTGCGCAGCAGCGCAGGAGTCAGACACCGGGACATTGAACGGCCGGCTGAGAAAAACGTCTGCGGCTTTGCCCGCAATTCTGCTTACAAGCGGCCGGGACCCGCACGACCGAGCGAAGTGGACCGGTCGGCTGGTTACAGGCAGACCCAATTTGAGCTGCCCGTTTACGAGTCGGTTAGAAAATCAGCCTAGTGGTGATGACCAGGTGTTGACCAAAGACCACTCCGCTCACTTTTCCAGGAGAGGTCAGGCTGCAAGCTATTGTAAAAACTAGAAAATCTGGAGCGGGCGATGGGATTCGAACCCACGACCCCAACCTTGGCAAGGTTGTGCTCTACCCCTGAGCTACGCCCGCATCACGTCCAGGACGCGGGGTT
>JAYUBD010000648.1:0-10114 GCA_043740995.1 Caulobacteraceae bacterium
AATGGTAACGTCGCCTAGGCAGCTGACGGCCAACCGCCGGAACGCCAGACAAAGCACTGGCCCAAAAACAGACGCCGGCAAGGCGGCCGCCAGCCGGAAGCATTGCGGCATGGCCTGAGTACGCCCGCCCGCTTTGGGGCCGATCTGCCACTGAGGTACGAATCCTTCGCGTCTTCGCTGGCCGCCGGGCGGGCCAAGCCGGAAGAAGCAGCGCGTGTTGCGGCTGAGCTGAAATATAACCTCGATCGGATAGACGGCTTCAGGCAGTTGCTTCTCAGTGCGACGCTGGTCGACCTAGACAACACAAATCCAGGACAAGATATTGAATTACTTGAAGGTCATGCCTTTCTGGAGGTGGTTGGTCAGCTGGCGAAATTGGAACGCTACGCGCGCCGTTATCGATCGCGCCTGCGCAAAGTCCTCAAGGCCTGTGAATAACACGGGGAACAGACCCGAACGCGGCCGGCGCAGGAGTAGATTGCGATTTGGCGAAACGAACCCATTTGCATTGGAGCCCTCTAGCGCGTCCGGAGTTGAAGGCCATGAACGAGGAGACCCAAATGAACGCGCTCACCGCGCCTGGCGCAAGGCCGAGCGGATCAAGCGGCTCTCCGACGACCTGATCAAGATAGGGCCGCGGGGCATCGGGCTCGACGGCGTGCTGGCGTGGGTTCCCGCGGCGGGTACGATCTACAGCCTGGGGACCGGGGGCCTTCTGCTCTACGAGGGGGAAGGCGCAGGCTGGGCCTTGCACCCTGTTGCGGATGGCCGCCTACATGGCCGCCAACAGCGTGATGAGTGGCATCCCCGTCGTGGGTTGGGCGGCCGACACCCTGTTCCGCGGCCAGCTGATGGCGGCCAACGCTCTGCAGAAGGACATCGAAGTGCGGCATGGGTAGATTGAGGCTCCCGCGCGCCCTACGCGGCATCCGCTCAAGGCTTCCGAATGGTCAGCCCTCTAGGTCGATAGCGGTCGGGCCTCGGCGCGGGGAAAAGCGCGCTGGGCCTTGGCGAGGCCAGCTAGGCATGAGACGGGCCGGACTGTTCGCGGCGGCGCGGTGCCGCCAAGCACCATTTGTGAACCCATCCGTCGTACTGCGAGCACAATGACTAAGCGCGTATTCATCGCCGGCGCGGCCGGATTGGTCGGACAGAATCTGATCGCCCTGCTGGATGACGTTGAGATCGTTTGCGCCGATAAGCACTCGGCCAACCTCATGGTTTTGCGAAAACTGCACCCCTCGCTGGAGGTCATCGAAGCCGACCTCGCCGAACCCGGTCCATGGGAAGACGTCGTGGCGAACTGCGACTGCATTGTGATGCTTCAAGCTCAGATCGGCGGTTTGGACTGGACGGATTTCGAGCGCAACAACATCGCCTCGACGCAGCGCGTGCTGGCAGCGGCGACCAAGTCCAAGCGCGCGCGTTACCTCGTCCACGTCAGCTCATCGGTCGTGAATTCAGCGGCTGAGGATTTCTACACCAAAAGCAAGGCGGCCCAGGAGGCTCTGGTCGAGGCATGCGCGCTTAAGCATGTCGTGCTGCGACCGACGCTGATGTTCGGGTGGTTCGACCGCAAGCATGTCGGGTGGCTGCGGCGATTCATGGAGCGGGTCCCGGTATTCCCGGTTCCGGGCAATGGCCGCTTTCTGCGACAGCCGCTGTTTGCGGGAGACTTCGCCAATATCATCTCGTCGTGCATCAAGCGCGAGGTCACCGGAACCTACAACATCTCCGGGCTGGAAAAGATCGACTACATCGACCTCATCAAGATGGTCAAAGCCGTCACCAGATTGCGAACGCCTATCGTCAGCATTCCCTACGGCATGTTCTGGGTGCTGTTGGCCATTTACGCGCTCGTTGACCGCAATCCGCCGTTCACGACAAAGCAGCTCGAGGCGTTGGTGACCCCCGACGTCTTTGAGATCATGGACTGGCCGGCCATGTTCTCCGTGCGGCCGACACCTCTGCGGGAAGCGCTGGAAAAGACCTTCCTCGATCGGGTCTATTCCCCGGTGGCGCTCGAATTCTAGTCTTCGGTGGAGGCGAAGGGCGTGAGCGCGCAGGGGACGATATGATCGCGAAGCTTTCGGCGCTGTTTCTCAACCGGCAGTTCGTCAAGTTCCTCGCCGCGGGCGGAACGGCGGCGGCGCTGCAGTGGACCGCGCGGTTCATCTTCAGCCACTACTTCGCCTATTCCACGGCAGTGCCACTGGCCTATCTCGTGGGCCTAGTCACGGCGTACGCCCTCAACATCTTGTTCGTGTTCCAGAAGTCCGGAAATTCCCGGCGCAAGGAAGTGCTCTACTTTATCGGTGTCAACCTGTTGGCCCTGCCGGTCGTCTGGGGCGTTTCCATCCTATTCGGCTCGATAGTCCTGCCGCATGTTCTCAGCCGGCCGATAGCGGAGGGCATCGGCAACGGGATCGGAATTCTTTCGCCCGTCATCATGAGCTTCGTGCTGCATAAGAAGATCACCTTCCGAGAAGATTAGTATTGAGCAAGTCACATCTTCGGCCGCGAATTTTGCGGAGGCTGCCGCAGTAGCTTTTTTGGACTGGAACTTGACGGTCGCTGTGGGTGCGGGATTTTTGGCCCTCGCGGCAAGTGCAGTCTACTAGGGCAATCGCGACATCGGATGGACCACCGGCAACTGGCCGGGCGGAATTGCCCGCGCGGCCTTCAGTTATCCGCTTGGCGTCGTGTTGTCCCGCATCCACAAGACAGGTCGGCTTCCATGCTGGCCGTTCCGATTCCGCTGCTTGCAAAGGTCTTGGCGATCACTATCGTAGCGGTGGCGAAAATACCGGCCTCCGCGGCGGACCTCGCGGTCGTCGTCTTGCTCTGGCCGTCGATCATGGTGGGCGGCATTGGTTCGCCCGACAGCAAGGTGCTCAACGCGCCAGTCAACCGGCTTGGCGAAGCATCTTTTGCCCTTTACGCGATCCACTACCCTATCGCCACCTGCTGGTGGAAAGTAGCGCACGTGTTTCCCTGCCGGTTTGAATACGCTGTTGCGATAGCGTTGAGCTTCCTTGCGCTCGCGATCGCCAAACTAATAGATAGGGGCGCGGCAAGGCTGGCGGAGTGGACGCGAGCAGGTCCGTCCGATAGCCCTGCCAAGGTTCGTACATGGCTTGGTGGGGACTTGATGGTGCGATCGACGGCCACTATCGCGCGCTCAGAAGCCGGCTTCGTCAGGGGTCCAGGCGCCTCCGCAACAAGCCTCGTCCTGCTTGGCGTCGTCTCGTTCCTCGTCCTGTTCTTCGCCATGCCGCGGGAAATGACGCCCTATGACGAAGGCATAATCCTTTCGGACGCCGCGCGGCTGCTCAACGGAGAGGTATTTCATCGGGATTTCTACGCAAATTATGGGCCGGCGCAGTCCTTCTTCGTCGCCGCGCTTTTCAAGCTGTTCGGCCCAAATTTCCTGGTTGAGCGGGCATACGACCTAGCCATCAGGGCATCGATCCTGGTCGTGGGATTCAAGATGCTGCGCGAAAACTGCGGCCTGCTGGTTTCGTGGATGGCCACCTTGGCGATGGGCTCTTGGTTGCTTGGATTGAACTATTATCTCTACCCAATCTTCCCGTGCATCCTGTTCTCGCTGTTCAGTTCCTACTTGGTGGTCCGGTTCGGAGAGGCCAGCAGCAAGGGTCTCATCGCGGCAGGCCTCTGCACGGGGCTAACCGCCCTGTTCCGCTACGAGACGGGATTCTTCGTCCTCGCTGCGCATGTGGGCTTCCTCCTCCTGCTGGCATGTACAGACGGGCAACCGCAGGGACGGTTCAAACGCCTCGTGCGGAATGTCTTCGCTTACGGTCTGGGCGTTGGTATGGCGTTCCTCCCAGTGGCGGCGCTCTTCCTGGCGGTGTCGCCGCTCAAGCCGTTCCTGGACGACATCATCACCTTCCCGACGAAATTCTATCCCGCGATGCGGAGTTTGCCGTTTCCGAACCTGTCGGCCTTGCGCCGCGCGCCCCAGGAAGCGTCGGTCTATCTGCCCCTGCTTGCACTAGGCGCGGCGCTGGTCGAGTTTCTGCGGCCGGTTGGCGGAGGCATGAATGTCGTGGGGCTCCTGCGCCGCCGCGATCGCGCCGGACTTTATCTTCTGGTTCTCGGCAGCGTCACCGCCGTCCTGTTCCTCAAGGGCGTCGTGCGGGTCAGCAGCCTCCACATGTTCATGAGCACCGCGCCATCCCTTCTCTTGATCGCCATCCTCTGTGCACTGTGGTGGGGACGCGGCGCGGCCGGCTACATGGGTACGGCGGTGATGGTGCTGGCTGTGCTGGTCCCAACCGCCGCAGCGCTGAAGCTGGGCATCGGTCCCAGCGTGCGCAGTCCGAACCGCTCGGTCGCGGGTTGGCTCGTCGGGCGAACCGGAGTCCTGAAGCGCCGTGGCGCCGGCCCGGTTGTTTGTGATAGCGCGGCGGCGTCAGGCATTGCCGAACTGCCGGAGGATTACGCCCGCACCGCGAACTACCTGGCTGCCCATTCTCAGCCGGGCGAGCGCATCTTCGTCGGCCTCGACCGGCACGACAAGATCCTGCTCAATCCGGTGACCCTCTACTTCGCGAGCCGACGGTTGCCAGGCACCCACTGGCACCAGTTCGATCCTGGCCTGCAGACACGCGCCGACATTCAGACGGACATGGTAGACGATTTACGGCGAAACCACGTTCGATGGATCGTGCGCGACGCCAGCTTCGACGGGATCATCGAACCGAACGGCAGCGCGCTCAGCAGTGGGGTCCAGGTGCTCGACGGGTACATCGCCGCGTACTATCGGCCAGTCGCAACGGCCGGCGAGGTCAGCATCTGGCTGGACAACTCGAGTGCGGCACCGGCGCAATCCCGCCCAGCCGCGCAATGCGAGGCTGCGCCGCTGGACCAAGGCGCGGGCGCACGATCGTAGTCTTGGGGCGCCTGGCGGCTATAATTGCGCAAGGAATCTCGTTGGGTTTGGCCCAATGCGGGTAGCTTCCAACGCTTGCATCCTCCATTAAGCCTAAGACGATATCCAGCAGCCTGGCCGCGTTGGCGAGCCTTTGGCCATAGACGGCCGCCGGGGGAAATATGGCTCGGGTTGTGGTGATTGGCGCGGGTGCGATGGGCTTGGCAGCCGGCTATCACGCGACCAAGGCGGGCCATAGTGTCCAGATCATCGAGGCCGCCAAGGAGCCAGGCGGAATGGCTGCGCACTTCGACTTCGACGGCCTGTCGATCGAGCGCTTCTATCACTTCGTGTGCAAGACGGATGGACCGACCTTTGAGCTGCTCGCCGAGCTCGGTCTCAGCGACAAGATGCGTTGGACCGCTACGACGATGGGCTTCTATTTCAAGCGGAAGCTGTATGAGTGGGGCAATCCGATCGCGCTGCTGGGGTTTCCGGGCGTTAGCTTCGTCGCCCGGCTGCGCTATGGCGTGCTCGCCTTTGTCTCAACCCGCCGCGACCGGTGGGACGCCTTGGAAACCCAATCGGCGAAGGACTGGATCCTTAGGTGGTGCGGGCGCGAGGTCTATGACGCCCTCTGGAAGCCGCTTTTCGACCTGAAATTCTTCCGTTACGCCGACAACATCTCGGCCGCCTGGATTTGGACGCGGGTGCGGCGTGTGGGCCGTTCGCGCAAGTCGCTGTTCGAGGAGCAACTCGGCTACATCGACGGCGGCAGCCAGACGCTGGTCGATGCGCTGGTGGCGCGGATCCAGGCACTCGGCGCAGAAATTCGGCTCTCGACGCCGGCCCTTCGGGTAGTGAGCGAACATGGAAGGGTGACCGGTGTCGAAACGCCCGGGGGATTCTTGCCCGCCGACGCCGTGATCTCGACGGTGCCAACGCCGCTCGTCTCGCGGATTGTACCGGACCTGCCGGCCGAATGGCTCGCCCGCTACGACGCCATCGAAAACATCGGTGTTTGCTGCCTGCTGTTTAAGCTTCGCAAGCCAGTGACGCCGCATTTCTGGGTCAACATCAACGACGAACGCATCCAGATTCCGGGGATCATCGAGTTCTCCAACTTGCGCCCGGTGGGCGAAAACGCCGTGGTCTTCGTGCCCTACTACATGCCCGTCGATCATCCAAAATTCAGCTGGCCAGATCAGAAGCTGCTGGATGAAGCCTTCGGCTACCTGAAGCTGATCAATCCCACGCTGGAGCAGTCCGATATCGTGTCCAGCTACGTCGGGCGGCTGAAGCATGCGCAGCCTATCTGCGAGCCGGGCTTTGCCGCCAAGCTGCCGCCGATCCAGACCCCTATCGCCGGGCTGCAGATCGCCGACACTTGCTTCTACTACCCCGAAGACCGCGGCATCTCCGAAAGCGTTCGCCTGGCGAAGGAAATGGTGGCGCGCCTGTGACCAGCCGAAAGGTGAAACCCGCAGCCGTGAGCGACGCGACGCCCCTGGTCGTTGATGTCGACGGGACCTTGATTAAGACCGACCTGCTGCACGAAAGCGCTATGCAGTTCATCGCGCGCCACCCCTTGCAGACCTGGCGTCTGGGCGCGTGGCTCGCCAGCGGCAAGAGCCGGCTCAAGCGAGCGCTGAGTGAGGCCACGGACCCTCACATCGACTCCATCCCGCTGCGCGAGCAGACCGTCGCCCTGATCCGCGACGCCCAGGCCGCGGGCCGACCGGTGTATCTCGCGTCCGCCTCCGATTTGCCGCTAGTCGAGGCGCTCGCCGGACGGGTGGGCGGGATCGCCGGCGTCTTCGGGACGGACGACGGTGCCAATCTCGCCGGGGCCGCGAAGGCACGGCGGCTGAACGCCGCCTTCGGCGAGCGCGGCTATGACTATGTAGGCGACCAGGATGTCGATTTCGCCGTGTGGTCCTCGGCCCGACGAGCTATTGCGGTGTCGCACAGTGACGGCTTCAAGCGCCGGCTGCTGCGCGCCCATCCGGATGCCGAGGTCATCGCGAGCCCGAGGGTCAAGCCCCGGGCGCTGGTCAAGGCCGTCCGGCCGCACCAGTGGGCGAAGAATGCCCTGATCTTTCTTTCCCTGGCCGCGGGCCACCACTTCGCAGCGCACGATGTCGTGGCGACAGTCCTGGCCTTCGTCTGTTTCTGCCTCGCAGCCTCCAGCGCTTATCTACTGAACGATCTACTGGACCTGCCCGGAGACCGCGACCACTCGCGCAAGCGGAACCGTCCGTTCGCTGCCGGCGATTTGTCCATCACTACCGGCCTGGTCCTGAGCGCCATCCTGATGGCGAGCGCCGCCGGCCTCTCAACCTTTCTGCCACTGCGGTTTATGCTCGTGCTGGGCGCGTATGTGACGGCGACGCTGGGCTACAGCCTGCTCCTGAAACGCAAGCTGCTGATCGATGTCATCACGCTCGGCGGGCTCTATACGATCCGGGTGCTGGGCGGGATCGAGGCGGTCGGGTCAACCTATTCGCCATGGCTGCTGATGTTTTGCTTGTTCCTGTTCCTGAGCCTGGCGATCGTGAAGCGCTGCTCGGAACTAGTAGTGCGAAGGGAGATGGGCCAGACCCGCACCGTGGGGCGCGGCTATCGTACCGACGACCTGCAGATCATGCTGTCGCTGGGTGCCGCGTCCGCCTATGGTGCCGTCCTCGTGGTGGCGCTCTATCTCTCGAGCGCGGAGATCGTGGCCCTCTACAACCACCCCATCCGGATGTGGCTGGTGACCCCGCTGCTGCTCTATTGGATCAGCCGGGTCCTTATCTTGTCGAGCCGTGGCGAGATGCATGACGATCCGGTGGTCTTCGCGTTGCGGGACCGCGTGAGCTGGATCACCGGGTTCTGCATCGGGCTGGTCGTGCTGGCGTCGATTTGAGCGCGCCCGGCAAAAACCGCACGCTGGCGGGCTGGGGCCGGTTCCCGACGGCCGAGTGCCTGTTCGCGGAACCCGACAACGAGGCCGAGACCGCTGAGACGCTTTCCGGCGCAGTGAGTGCGGTGGCGCGAGGCAACGGACGTTCCTACGGCGACTCCTCGCTGAACCCGGACATGGTGCTGGGCATGCGCCGGATGGATCGGTTCATCGCGTTGGACGCCGAACGTGGCGTGGTGACCTGCGAGGCGGGCCTGTTACTGGCCGACTTGATCAAGGTGGTTCTGCCGCGCGGCTGGTTCCCCTTCGTGACGCCCGGCACCCGGTTTGTCACCATAGGCGGGATGATCGCCTCGGACGTTCACGGCAAGAACCACCATCGCGTCGGTTCGTTCTGCGATCACCTGACCTCGGTCGACCTGATGGTCGGCGACCGTGTGCTCACCTGTTCGCCGAGCGAGAACGCGGACCTCTTTGCCGCGACCTGCGGCGGCATGGGGCTCACCGGGATCGTCCTGCGCGCCACCTTCCGGCTCACGCCTGTCGAGACCGCCTTCATGCGCCAGACTACGGAGCATCTGCCCAACCTTGCCGAGGCGATTGAGAAGATCGAGGCGGCGGACAACCGGACCTATTCAGTCGCCTGGGTGGATTGCCTCGCGTCCGGCACGGCGCTTGGCCGTTCGGTGCTGTTCGTGGCCGAGCACGCTACGCTGGCGGACCTGCCCGCCGACCGCCGAGACCGGCCGTTCGAACGCACGTCGCGGCGCGAAATGCGCGTGCCGGTCGACTTCCCGAGCTTTGCCCTATCGCGGCTTCCCGTCCGGATCTTCAACAAGGCCTACTATCACGCGCAGCGACCCGGCGAGGCCTTGGTCGATCTCGACCGGTACTTCTATCCGCTCGACGCGATCCTGGAATGGAATCGCATCTATGGTCGGCGCGGCTTGGTGCAGTTCCAGTGCTGTTTGCCGATGGGCGAGAGCAAGGTGGGCCTGCAAAGGCTCCTGGAGACGATCTCGCGGGGCGGCGATGCGTCGTTTCTGACGGTGCTTAAGCGCATGGGCCACCAGTCGTTCGGCCTGATGTCCTTTCCCATGCCCGGTTATTCCCTGGCCCTCGACTTTCGGGCGACACCGGACAATTTCCGCCTGCTGGAAACCCTCGACGCGATCACCGCCGAGCATGGCGGTCGCATTTATTTGGCGAAGGACGCCCGGACCTCCGCCGCCTCGATCATCGCCGGCTATCCGCGCCTCGACGATTTCCGAGGCGTCCGCCAACGCTATGGACTGACCGACCGGTTCGCCTCTCTCCAATCTCGCCGCCTGGAAATCTGATGAACCTGACGTCCCCCGTTCTGATCCTCGGCGCGCGTTCGGACATTGGTCGTGCGATCGCGCATGCCTATGCCTCCAAAGGATGCGATGTGGTCCTGGCGGCGCGAAACTCCAATGCTTTGGAGCGAGACTGCGCCGATCTGGCCGTCCGCTATCTCGTAAAGGCTGAGCACGTTGAGTTCGATGTCCTTGCGCCTACTCCGGACGCCTTCTTTGCAAGGTTACCCGTTGTGGCCCGAACGGTGGTGATGGTCGTCGGGCTAATGGGTGACCATGAGCGGTCACTGGCCGACGACGTTGAAGTTGTCCGAGTTATGGAGAGCAACTATTCCGGCCCGGCCCGGTACCTCCTGGCCGCAGTGCGAGCCATGGGCCAACAGGGTGGCGCTGTTGTCGGGGTCAGCTCGGTGGCCGGTGACCGCGGGCGCGGTTCCAACTTTATCTACGGTTCGGCAAAGGCTGGCTTTACCGCCTTCCTGTCTGGACTCCGAAATCGGCTCGCGGGCCAGAACATCCATGTCCTGACTGTTAAGCCGGGCTTTGTCGCGACGCGGATGACGGCGGAATTGCGCCTGCCGCCGGCGCTTACGGCAACGCCTGAGGCGGTTGCCGCAGCCGTTGTCTCGGCGCACGAGAAAGGCCTTGATGTCATCTATGTGAAACCCGTTTGGGCCCTGATCATGTTGATAATCCGCGCGGTTCCAGAGTCGGTCTTCAAGAAGCTGAAGCTCTGAGACCCCAACCCGGCGCAAGCAACGCCGGCATGCGACGCGCTGCTGAAGGCCCAATTCCCGAAATCGTCACTATCCATGCTAGTGACCCCGCAAGCCCTATTGCCTCGCGCGAGACCTCGATGCTGCAAAACCCCTTCACCCAGACGCCCGCGAAGATCGCGGTGATCGGCCTGGGCTATGTGGGTCTGCCTCTGGCGGTCGCCTTCGCCGCCGCCAATGAGGTGGTCGGCTTCGACATCAA
>JAYUBD010000649.1:0-3121 GCA_043740995.1 Caulobacteraceae bacterium
GATCGGACGGCAATAGATGCCGGTGGTCTTCACGGCGCCGAAGATGCGCCCGTCGAATCGCGGGTCGCGGGTGAGGAAGGCGCGGCGGCAGGCTTCGAAATCCATATCCATGCTGGCGACCATGGAAGTTAAAACCCGCGAAGTCTCGCGGTTTTCGGACACTGATTGGGTACCGCGACAGTCCCTAAAAGCGTCTGACGTTGCCCGCCTCGGGCCCAGACCGAAACACGGCCAGGCGCGAGCCGGCGAAGTTGAAGACCAATCCGCTCGCGGAGCCAAGGACAACGCCTAGGTATGGCAGCCACGCCACCAGCACGGGCGCCAAGCTTAGCACCTTGGGGGTCAGGTAAATCACCAGGGTATAGACGCCCAGGTTGACCACCCCGCCGACCAGCGACACGCCAAGGAAGCGGAAATACTCGACGACGATATTGTGGGGCCGGATGCCCCTGAATGTGAAGGTGCGGTTAAGTAGCCACGTCGAGGTCGCCGCGCAGAGGAACGAAACCACCCGGCCGCCATAGACCCCCAGATGCAGCACATGCAGAGCCAGCCACAGCGCGCCCATGTCGATAAACATGGCCATGCCGCCGAAAAAAGCGAACTTCAGGAACTGGCTGCCGAACGACGCCCACAGCCTGCTGAACGCCGTCATCCTAGGCCGTGAGCTCCAGGCAGCTGCACCGGCCCATAGTCAAGATACTTCATGCGCTTGGCTTCGCGGCGGCCGTGGGTCACCGTGTCCAGGATCAGGCCGCAAGCGCCGGACAATACAGCCAGGATGACTAGGCCAGTCGCCAGGATGGCGGTCGGGAACCGCGGCACCAGACCCGTCTGGTGGTAGGTGATGACAATCGGAACGGCGAGCGCCACTGCCACCACCAACAATGCCGCCGCCATCGCGCCGAAGAAGGCCAGCGGGCGCTCTTCCTTGATCAGAATGCCGATCATGGCGAGGATCCGGAAGCCATCGCGGAACGTCGAAAGTTTCGACGTTGAGCCCTCGGGTCGATCAGAATAGGCCGTCTTCAATTCGCTGATCGGTATGCGCATATCCAGGGCATGCACAGTGAGCTCGGTCTCGATCTCGAAGCCGGTGGTGAGCAACGGGAAGCTCTTCACGAAACGACGTGAGAACACCCGGTAGCCGGACAACATGTCCTCCGTCATCCGTCCGAAAACGACGGTCACCAGGCTGGTGAGCAGGACATTGCCGAAGCGGTGTCCGCGCCGATATGTCTCCCATTCGGTCTCACGGGCGCCGGTCACCATGTCCAGTTGGTTGTCAACCAATTCAGCGAGTAGTCTCGGGGCGGCTGCCGCCTCATAAGTGTCGTCACCATCGACCATGATGTAAACTTCGGCGTCGATGTCAGCGAACATGCGCCGGACCACATTGCCCTTGCCCTGCCGCGGCTCTCGGCGAACCACAGCACCAGCCGCCTGCGCGACTTCAGCCGTCCGGTCAGTTGAGTTGTTGTCGTAGACAAATACTGTAGCGTGCGGCAAATGCTTGCGGAAGTCGTCGACGACTTTCCGGATCGTCGTTTCTTCATTGTAGCAAGGAATCAATACAGCAATTCGGAGGGACGCTGTGCTCGCGCTCGTCACGGTCGAATTCTTCGGCATTCCGTACCCCTCGCGATTCATTAGCGTTTTCCGTGCAGATTCGGCGCCAGCTTAGTGTGAAGGTCGGCCATGACAGCATCTTTCCCCGCCGCGACCGGCAACGAGCGGATCGGCGGACCGTTGGGCGGAGCGATGGCGGCCTTGGTGAAAATCCTAATTCTCCTTGTCGCAGGCGCGTTCCTCACCTTGCCCGCCGCTCTAAACGGCTTCCCGTTGATTTTCTATGACAGCGCCGGATACCTGAGCCGCGCCACCGCAATAGCCAACTATGCTCTGCCCGCGACCAAAGTGGAGGCCGCCGGAGCCGGGCACAGGACGCTGGCCCGGCCGCCACTATCACACCAGGCCGCGCGGTCGACGCCGACCGAGGCGAGAGCATCTCGCATAGGCCAACGCCCCGCTTCTGCGTACAGCCAAATCTCGCAGAACCCCCTTTTCCTGCGACCGATCGGTTACAGCGTCCTGCTGGCGCCGTTCGCGACGCGCTTCAGTTTCTATCTGCTTCCGTTCGCGCAAGGCGTGTTCGCAGCCTACGTCATCCATCGGCTCTTCACCGGACTTTCGATAGGTGGCCTGCGGCCGTTCTTCCTGTCGATCGTCGCCCTGACGGTCCTTTCCAGCCTCTCAATTCAGGTCAGCTACGTTATGCCCGACGTCCTCACAGGGATGATCGTGATCATGAGTTTCGTGGTCGTATGCGGTTGGCCGCAGCGTCGTATGCTTGGCCGCGCCGTCGATCTCCTGCTGCTGAGCGTCCTTGTCGCCACCCATCTCAGCTTCATCCCGATAATGCTGGCGTTAAGTGTCGCCTATGGAACGGCGGCGAGCCTGTTCCGCCGGGACATCAGGCCCTCCAGCGTGCTGTTTGGGTCCATCGCTCCCCTGGCCATCGCTGTGGCGCTCTTGTTTGCGTCGAACGAGGCGATCGCCCGCAAGGCCGAGACCTCAGAAAGCTCGCCTCTCTTCCTGCTTGCGCGCCTGATCGGCGACGGCCCGGCGAGAGATTACCTACGCACTGCCTGCCCAACGAAGCACTATCTGCTCTGCGCGGAACTCCCCCGGCTCGGAGATCACGGGGAAAACAGCTCCATCTCAGACTACTTCCTCTGGGACCCCAACGGCGCGGTCAAACGGCTAGCCAGCCCGCAGCTCCTCACGGAAGCCATTGATATTGATCGCCAAACGATGGTGCGCTATCCGGCTCAAGTAGCCAGAAACTTGATTGGCAATGGCCTGCGCCAGCTGGCTCATTTCCAGGTTGACGACGACATCAACGCTCACCCTACCGACTTCATGGTCAAGGCCGTGGAGGACGTCGACGGGTCGCTGTCAAAAGCGTATCTAAAATCGCCGCAGGCGCGGCAGCAAGCGCCCCTGAGGCTAGCGCGAATACTTATCGGTGCGGGAATGCTCCTGTCGTTCGCCGTAATCGGATGGGTCGTTCTGCGCCGGCGCAGCGACCTGACCATTGGCAGTGCCGGCTTCTTGGTGA
>JAYUBD010000650.1:0-3119 GCA_043740995.1 Caulobacteraceae bacterium
TTTGTGCTGAGTCCGCCACCCAGGGGCCTGATCCTGGATCGCAATGGCGTGGTGCTCGCCTCCAACCGACCGGATTTTCGCCTGTTGTTGGCCAAGGACGATCATATCGACATCGACGCCACCCTGGCCAAACTCGCCCAACTGGTGCCGATGGACGAGGCGCGCCTGAAGCGCCTGCGCGCCGACATCGACGCCGCGCCGCGCAAGGCCCCGGTGGCCCTGGTCGAAGACATCACCTGGGAGGCGTTCAGCCGGATTAATGTGCGCGCCCCGGAACTGGCCGGGGTCACGGCGGACATGGGCGAGGTGCGGGTCTATCCGTTTTCCGGGGCTTTCGCCCATGTGATCGGCTATGTCGCCAAGGTCAGCGCCAAAGACATCACCAAAACAGGACCCAACGCCGAGCCGATCCTGCTCAATCCCGGCTTTAGGATCGGCAAACAAGGTGTTGAAAAAGCTTTTGATCTTGACCTTCGCGGCACGGCCGGCGCGCGCAAGGTCGAGGTGGACGTGAAGGGGCGTGTGGTGCGCCGGGACCCGGCGGGCGACGTCGCCCCGGCCCCGGGCGCGCCGATCCGGTTGACGCTCGACGCCGACATCCAAAATCGGGGCCTGGAAGTGTTCGGCGAAGACAGCGGCGCCGCCGTGATGATGGATTGCCGCAACGGCGATATTCTTTGCATGCTGTCGGCCCCCAGTTTCGACGCCAACAGCTTCGTCAAGGGCCTCACGGCGCCGGATTATCGGGCGCTCGCCGAATATGACCGCAAGCCGCTGTTCAACAAGGCCTTAACCGCCACCTACCCCCCCGGATCGACGTTCAAGACCATGGTCGCCCTGGCCGCGCTTGAGCACGGGTTCGATCCCAATCGACGCTATGTGTGCAATCGAAGCTGGTACTGGGGCGGGCGGACCTGGCATTGCGACCAGGCGCACGGCGCGCTCGACATGCACAACGCCATCAGTAAATCCTGCGACATATATTTCTACCAGGCCGCCCTGACCCTGGGACCGGATCGGATCGCCGCGACCGCGCGAAAATTCGGCCTTGGGGAAATTCATGACATCGGCATACCGGGGCAGAAAGCAGGCCTGGTGCCCGACAGCGCCTACAAGCGCCGGACCTTCCCGCGCGATCCGGTCTGGCACGCCGGCGAGACCCCGAGCCTCGGGATTGGCCAGGGCTATCTGAGCGTCAACGCCCTGCAACTCTGCGTGATGGCCGCGCGGATCGCCAATGGTCGGACCGCGCTTCGTCCGCGTCTGGTGCAGGCCATCGGCAATCAGCTGCAACCGTCCGGCGCCGCGGCCCCCGCCTTGCCGTTTGCTCAGGAAAACATGGCCTTCATTCGCGACGCCATGGCGGCGGTCGTGGAGTCCGGCACCGCCGCGCATTCCGCGCAACTCGGCCTCGGCCCGATCAAGATGGCCGGCAAGACCGGCACCGCCCAGTCGCACACCTACACCGCGACCGCGCAGGGTGCGCATGGGGCCAAGGGCGCCTGGGCGATGCGCGATCACGCCTGGTTTATCGCTTTCGCCCCCTATGACGATCCGCGCTACGCCTTGAGCGTATTGGTTGAACACGGCGGGTTCGGCGCCGAAGCGGCAGCGCCGAAGGCCGCGCAATTGATGCGTGTGGCCCTTTTGAAGGACCCCGAGGTGCGCGCCCGCATCGTCCAGCCTGTCGCGCCGACCGGGACCCCGGCGTGACCGCCCCGTCGCTCACCCGCCAGGCGGAGCGTGGCCGCATCATCGTCAAACTCGGCCAGATCGACTGGACGTTCTGCTTTTTGCTCGCGGGGATCGCCGGCGCCGGCGGCCTGATGCTCTATTCGATCGCCGGAGAATCCTGGACCCCGTGGGCAGGCCGGCATCTGATCCTGTTCGCGGTCTGCTTTGTCCTGATGATTGGCCTGGCCCTTGTCGATCTGAATTGGTGGTTCGCCGTCGCCTATCCCGTCTATGGCGCGGGCATTGCGCTGCTGCTCGGGGTCGCGGTGATCGGCCACACGACGCTCGGCGCTCAGCGCTGGCTGGATATCGGGCCGGTGCGGCTGCAGCCTTCGGAAATTATCAAGGTCGGCCTGGTGCTGGCCCTGGCGCGATTTTACAGCGGCCTGTCGGGCGCCCAGGCACGGCTTTCCTGGTGGCTGTTGATCCCGGCGGCGCTGATCGCCATCCCCGCCGCCCTGGTCGCCCGGCAGCCTGACCTCGGCACGGCGATCCTGATCGCGGCGACCGGCGGATCGATGATGGTCTTGGCGGGCCTCAGCCTTCGGCTGGTGGGCGCCGGCCTGATCGGATTGACGGCGGTGGTCCCGTTGGCCTTCATGTTCGTGCTCAAGGCCTATCAGCGCGCCCGGCTGTTGACCTTCCTCAATCCGGAGGCCGACCGCTCCGGCGCCGGCTATCACATTATCCAGTCAAAGATCGCGCTCGGCTCCGGCGGCCTGCTCGGCAAGGGATTGGGATTGGGCACGCAAAGCCAACTGAATTTTTTGCCGGAAAAGTCCACGGATTTCATCTTCTCGTCGATGGCCGAGGAGTTCGGTTTCGTCGGTTGCGCGACCGTCCTGGTCTTCTATGCGGCGGTGATCTTCATAGGCCTGCGTATCGCCTCCGTAGCCCACAGCCATTTTGGCCGGCTCGCCGCCGCCGGCGTCACCGTAACCTTCGCGCTGTGTGTATTGATCAATGGCGCCATGGTCATGGGCCTGGCCCCCGTGGTGGGGGTGCCGATGCCGCTGCTGTCGTTCGGCGGCACCGTGATGATCACCATGATGATCGGCTTCGCCCTGGTCCTGTCGGTTCGCGTGCATCGCTACTCGGAAGTCACCGGCGGCGGGCCGCTGTTCTGAACGTCACAGCACCGCCTGCGCGGGGAAGGCGGGTTTTGGTATCGGGATCAGCGATTGGTCCTCCCTCCGCCGCTTTGCGGACGGCGAACCGAATACGCTACCGCTTCAAAGCCGCGTCGGTCGCCCGCACCAGGGCATCGACAATGCCAGGCTCGGTGGAGGCGTGGCCCGCGTCCCAGATGATTTCGAAGTTGGCCTGCGGCCATGCGGTCTTCAGCGCCCAGGCGCTGGCCAGCGGGGTCACCACGTCAAAGCGGC
>JAYUBD010000651.1:0-10094 GCA_043740995.1 Caulobacteraceae bacterium
GGCGGCGGCAATGTCGATGGCGCTCATGACAGACGCACCCTGGGATCAAGCACGGCGTACAGAATGTCAGCCGTCAGGTTGAGGACCACGATCAGGATCGCGTAGAAAATCACCATGCCCATCACCACCGTATAGTCGCGCTGCAGGGCGCTGGTGACGAAGAACTTGCCGAGTCCCGGCAGGTTGAAGATACGCTCCACCACCAATGACCCGGTAAGTAAACCGGCACAGGCCGGACCCAGATAACTGACCAGCGGCAGGATGGCGGCGCGCAGGGCATGGCGTCGGACGATGCGGAATTCCGACAGGCCCTTGGCGCGGGCGGTGCGCACATAGTTGGATTGCAGCACCTCGATCATCCCGGCGCGGGTCAGGCGCGAGATGATCGCGATCTGCGGCAGGGCCAGCACGGCGACAGGCAGGACCATGTTGGGCAAGGCCCCGCCGTCCCATCCGGCGATGGGCAACAGGCCGAGCCTGGAGCCGAACAACAGCTGGAGCAGGGGGCCGGTTACGAAGCTGGGCACGGTCACGCCCAGGATCGCCACGCCGACCGTGACATAGTCGGCCGGCCGGTTCTGCCGCAGCGCCGCCATGACGCCCAGGCCCAGGCCCGCGAACGCCGCGATGATGATCGCCGTCAGGCCCAGGCGCAGGCTGACCGCGTAGTTCTCATGCAGAACGTCCATCACCGTTTTGTCGCGATATTTCAGCGAGGGACCAAAATCACCCTTCGCCACGCCGCCCAGATAGTGGACATACTGCATGCCCAGCGGTTCGTTCATGCCGAATTTCTTCTCGACATTCTTGCGAATTTCCGGTGGCAGCTTGCGATCCATGTCGAACGGGCTGCCCGGCGCGGCGCGCATCATGAAGAAGGCCAGGGTGATCACCACCCAGACCGTGGGGATCGCCACGAGCAGTCGTCGAAGCAGGAAGTTCAGCATGGGATAAAGGGCGCCGAAGCGATGTGGATCAGGGGTTGCGAAACTGACGACGCCCCGTGATCATGTCAACGCGGGTCGCGCGGCCCGATTGCAACAGGCGCTCCATGCCGGACTTTCGAATCGTCACCGACACCTTCGCGGTCAGTCCGCAGATCAGCGTGGCCGAGGTCGCCGAGGCCGCGGGCCAGGGTTTTACGCTGATCATCAACAACCGGCCGGACGCCGAGGTCCCCGGCCAGCCCACGACCGCTGAGATCGCGGCGGCGACGCGTTCGGCCGGTATGCGCTATGTCTGGATTCCCATCGTCGGACGCCCGACGCCCGAACAGGCGGCGGCGGTGGCCGCGGCGGCGGCGGGCGACGCCAAGGCTCTGGCCTTTTGTCGCTCCGGCACGCGGTCGATCACCGCCTGGGCCATGGGCCGCGCCGCCGGCGGCGCCGATCGTGGCGATCTTATGCGGCGGGGCGCCGCCGCCGGCTACGACCTGTCATGGCTGGCGTGAAATGATCCCCTATGTTCGCCAGATCGACATCGCCTATGGCCGATGCGACGCCGTCTCGCCGCTCATCCGTCGGGTGACCGCCAACAATCCCGGGCCGTTCACCTTTTTGGGCACCGGCACCTATATCGTCGGACGCGGCGAGGTCGCGGTGATCGATCCCGGCCCGGCCATGGACGATCATCTGGACGCCATCCTCAGCGCCACGCAGGGTGAGCGGATCAGCCGGATCCTGGTGACGCATCACCACCTCGACCATTCCCCTTTGGCCCGACCGCTGGCAGCCGCCACCGGCGCCGTGATCCACGGGCTCGCCGTCGGCGTCCCGATCATCGAATCTTCGGTCCAGCTCGAGGCCGGCTATGACCGCTTCACCCCCGATGTAACGGTTGGCGACGGGTCGATCATCGCCGGCGAAGGCTGGACATTCGAGGCAATCCACACGCCCGGGCACACTTCGAATCATGTCTGCTACGCCCTGGCCGAGGAAAACGCGCTATTCAGCGGCGATCACATCATGGGCTGGTCGACCACGGTGATCACCCCGCCGGACGGCGACATGGGCGACTATCTGCGCAGCCTGGCGCGGGTGCGGGCGCGAGGATTCGATACGCTGTGGCCCACCCATGGGCCGCCGATCACCAAGGTCGATCCCTTTATCGCCGCCTATATTGAACATCGCCGCGATCGCGAGCGCCAGATTCTCGCGCGGCTGGCCGCCGGCGACACCCACATCAAGGTCATGGTGCCCATCATGTACGCGGCGGTCGATCCCCGCCTCCACGTCCCCGCCGCCCACTCGGTGCTCGCCCAGATGTTGGAACTGGTGAAGCTGGGGCAAGTCCTGTGCGAAGGCGCGCCGGGACTGGACAGCGCCTACAGGCTGGCGACCTGAATCGGTCCGCCGACCTCAGGCCAGGGCCGCCGAGAGTTCAGCCAGCGCCGGGTGGCCGGCGATCGGTTTTCCGTTGAGGCTGGCGACCGGTCGCGCACCGATCAGGCTGTTGGTCAGGCACAGGCCGCGCGCGCGCCTTAAAGTCGCGAGCGGAGAGTCCGCCTCCTGTACGCGGATGCCCAGTCGTCGCGCCTGATCGATCATTGTGTGCCGCATGAGGCCCGGCAGAGCACCAAGCGTCAGTGCGGGGGTGACCAGTGTATCGCCCTCGAACCAGAACAGATTGGCGGCGGCGGCGCAGGCGATCCGTCCTCGGCCATTGAGCATCAGTGCTTCGTCGGCGCCGGCTGTCGTCGCCTCGCGCCGCGCCAGTACATTGTCGAGATAGGCGAGGCTTTTCAGCCGCGAAGCGGGCGATCCTTCGTTCCGCCGCACGGAGCTGACCATCAAGGCCGCCGGGCCGACAGGCGGCGGCGCGGGGTTTGCCGCGACCGTCAGCCGGGGAACCACGGGGCTCGGCCGATCCAGGCCCCGCCCGCCGGACCCCGCCGTCCAGGTCACGCGCACAGCGGCGCGAATATTCATCAGCGCCTTGGCGGCGAGCGCGCTCAGGGCGGCGGCGTGGAGGCGCGCGCGTTCGGGCGATGGCAGATCGAGCACCTCGCAGCCCGCGACCAGCCGATCCATGTGTCGATCCCAGGCCTCAAGGCCGCCCCCGGTCCAAAGGATAGTTTCGAACAATCCATCGCCCAGCAGCAGCCCTCTATCATCGGTCGGGATCATCAGCCCGCTCCCCGCAGGGCGCGGGCCAGGCCTGAAATCTTGATTTCCGTCTCCAGACGCTCCGCCGTGGGTTGGCTATCGGCGACGATGCCGGCGCCGGCCGAAGCCCGGAAGCTCCACCCGGCGGCGGTCTCGACAAAGGCCGCCGTACGAATCAGGACGCTGGAATCCAGCGCGCCATCATATCCGGCCCAAAACAGCGACCCGCACCACGGGCCCCGCGGCGGCTCATGGGCGGCGATCACCCGCATGGCCTGGATCTTGGGCGCGCCAGTGATCGACCCCGGTGGAAACGTCGCGGCCAGCAGATCGGCGGCGTCGCGACCCGGTTGCAGGCGACCGGTGACGATCGAGACCACATGGTGCACAGCCTCGAAACTCTCGATCTTGCAGAGTTGCGGAACCCGGACCTCGCCCGCCTGACAGACCCGCGCCAGATCATTGCGCATCAAATCAACGATCATCAGGTTTTCGGCCCGGTCCTTTTCGCTGGCTTCGAGTTCCGCCTTAAGGGCGGCGTCGATCGCCGGAATCTCGCCTCGCGGGCGGGTGCCCTTGATCGGCCGGGTCTCAACGCTTCGGCCATCCTCGGCGATCATCACAAATCTTTCGGGGGAATGCGAAACCAGGGCCAGACGCGGCAACCTCCAGAAGGCGCAGAACGGCGCCGGACTGAGTCGCTGCAGGGGTTCGAAGACATCGAACGGCGTCGCCGTATCGGCCAGATCGCCGATCCAGGTCCGGGCGATGTTGGCCTGGAAGATTTCGCCGTTGGCGATACGAGCCACGACGTCGGCGACGCAGGCCTCGTAGTTGCGGTCCGTGCTGGTCGGCTCAAAACCGCGGGCCGGCGGCCCGGCGCGCGCCGCGCGTCGCGGCCTTGGCGCGTCCAGCCAGGAAACCGCCTCGTCCGCGTTGGACAGAGCCTCGGTCTCATCGCTGCCCCGGCCGAGCGCCACCAGCCGCGATCTGGCGTGATCGAAAGCGAGGATTGCCCGATATTCGGCGAGGATCATGTCCGGCCAGGCGGGGTCACGATCAAGGCGAAGGGTCTCAAGGCGATTACCGAATTCATAGGCGATCAGACCGACCACCCCGCCTTGAAACGGCGGTCCGCCCGGCGCGCCGTCGACGCGCGGACCCAGCCAGGCGCGCAGCCGGCCAAAATCGGCGTCGTGATCGCCCGGGTCGACCAATGCGACGCGCGCGGGTCGCCGCCCTACATAGGACCAGCGTGCATGCGACTCATCGCCCCTGGAGAGCAAAAGCACGGCGAACGCTTCTTCGGCGAACGGCGCGAACACATCGATCGGATCGCGCCAGGCCAGATCGCGAAGGCGCAGGCATCGCGCGGGGCTGGCCGTCGCGCCAAGCGCTGACAGGGTCGCGTTCGCCCGGGCGATCTCTAGGCAGCCCCCGCTCGGGCGGTCGGCAGGGTGTAACCCTTGAACCGCTGTCGGATCAGCTTCTTGTCGATCTTACCCGTCGCGCCCAAGGGAATGTCATCAACGAAAACCACGTCGTCGGGCATCCACCAGCGGGCAATCTTGCCGTCCAGGAACAGCAGAAATTCGTCGGATGTGGCGCTCTCGCCCGGCATCAGTTGCACCAGCAGAAGCGGTCGTTCCTCCCACTTGGGGTGGGTGACGCCGATAACCGCGGCAATCAGGGCCTTGGGGTGGCCAGAAGCGATGTTCTCGATCTCGATGGAGCTGATCCATTCGCCGCCGGACTTGATCACGTCCTTGGCGCGGTCGGTGATCTGCATATAGCCTGCGGGATCGATGGTGGCGACGTCGCCCGTATCGAAATAGCCCTGGTCGTCCAGGATCTCGCCGCCGTCACCCTTGAAATATTCGCGGGCGATGAACGGGCCGCGAATGCTCAGGCGCCCGAAACTGGCGCCGTCGTGCGGCTTTGGGGCGCCGGCGTCATCGGTCAGCTTGAGCTGCACGCCGACTGGGGGGCGACCTTGTTTGAGCTTGTAGGGCATCTGTTCGTCGAACGGCAGGGCGGCGATTTCCGGGGTGGGGGTCGAGAGCGTGCCCAGCGGCGAGGTCTCGGTCATGCCCCAGGCGTGGACCACCTCGACGCCATAGTCGTCGTGAAAGGCGCGGATGATGGCTTCCGGCACGGCCGACCCACCGATCACCACGCGCTTGAGACTGGTCAGGGTGGCGCCGGTCTCCTTCATATGGGCCAGCAGCATCTGCCATACGGTGGGGACCGCCGCCGAGAAGGTGACGTGTTCGGTTTCCAGCAATTCCAGGATCGAAGCGCCGTCCATCTTCGGCCCCGGCATCACCAGCTTGGCGCCCACGGCGGGGCACGAGAAGGTCAGGCCCCAGGCATTGGCGTGGAACATCGGCACTACGGCCAGCACGGTGTCGCGCACCGACAGGCCCATGACGTCGGTCTGCAGGGTGACCAGGGTGTGCAGGAAGTTGGAGCGGTGCGAATAGAGCACGCCCTTGGGATTGCCGGTAGTGCCCGAGGTGTAGCAGAGGCCGCAGGCGGTCTGCTCGTCGAACCCGCCCCACACACAGTCGCCGCCATGCGTCTCGATCAGGGTTTCCGACGACAGCGCGCCCTCCAGACCGACGCCCTTCATGTGGTCCGCGTCGGTCAGCACGATGAAGCGCTCGACCGTCGGCATGCGATGCCGGTTCTCGATCAGGATCGGCAGGAAGGTCAGGTCAGTGATGATGATGCGGTCGGCCGCATGATTGACGATGTAGCAAAGCTGGTCCGCGAACAGTCGGGGATTGAGGGTATGGCAGACCGCGCCGATCCCCATCACCGCATACCAGGCCTCGATATGGCGGCCGGAATTCCAGGCCAGGGTGGCGACTCGGTCGCCGGGCCTGATGCCAAGGCCCAGCAGGGCGTTGGAGAGCCGCTTGGCGCGCTCGCGGATCTGACCATAGGTGGCGCGCACGATCGGGCCCTCCACCGATCGGCTGACGACCTCGCGCCCGGCATGCCAGGCGCCGGCGTGATCGAGGATCTTGTCCACCGTCAACGGCCAGTCCTGCATCAAGCCTTGCATGGCGAATCTCCCTGAAGTTCCACGGCCCTGAAGGTCCAGAGCAAAGACTATTAGGGATAGAGACGCGTCGTCGTCCACCCGTCGCCCGCCCGGTGGAACATCAAGCGCTCATGCAGGCGAAACGGCCGGTCCCGCCAAAATTCCAGGGTGGCGGGCAGGATGCGGTAGCCGGACCAGTGCGGCGGTCGGGGCACGGCCCCCAGACCGAACTTCAGACCGAGGGCGGCGATGCGCTTTTCCAACGCGAACCGGTCCGGCAAGGGCTGTGATTGCGCCGAAGCCCAGGCGCCGATCTGAGCCGAGCGGGCGCGGGTCGCGAAATAGGCGTCGGCCTCGGCCTCGCTCACGCACTCCACCGCGCCGCGAATCCGCACCGCCCGGCGCAGGGATTTCCAGTGAAACATCAGGGCGGCTTTGGGATTGTCCGCCAGCTCTTGGCCCTTGGCGCTTAAGGTATTGGTGAAGAACATGAAACCCCGGGCATCGACACCCTTGAGCAGCACCATGCGGGCATCGGGGAGACCCGACGCGTCCACCGTGGCCAGGGTCATGGCATGCGGATCATTGGGCTCGCTCTTGCCCGCCTCGCGCAGCCAGATCTCGAACATCCCGATCGGATCGTTCTCCGGCAGCAGAGGCAGCGGTTCGGCCACCCGCACCGCATGGACATAGTCGTCCTCGGCCGGCGAGGGCGGGATCAGGCTGGGGTCGGTCATAGGCGGGATATAGAGCCAATCGCGCCGGGTTGTCATACGATGGCGCTCTTCTCTACAACCGCCCCATGTCGCACAACACCTTCGGCCACCTGTTCCGCGTCACCACCTGGGGTGAAAGCCATGGGCCGGCGATTGGCTGTGTGATCGACGGCTGCCCCCCGGGCCTGACCCTGACCGCCGCCGACATCCAGGTCTGGCTGGACCAGCGGCGTCCCGGCCAGGGCAAATTTGTCACCCAGCGCCAGGAGCCGGACGCGGTGCGCATCCTGTCCGGGGTGTTCGAAGATGACCGCATCACGGCCCGGTTTGGCGGCCCGGTCACCACCGGCACGCCGATCGCCCTGATGATCGACAATCTCGATCAACGATCGCGTGACTATTCAGACATCGCCGAGGCCTTTCGTCCTGGCCATGCCGACTATGCCTATTTCGCCAAATACGGCGTGCGCGACTATCGCGGCGGCGGGCGGCAATCGGCGCGCGAGACCGCCTGTCGTGTCGCGGCTGGGGCGATCGCTCGCAAGGTGCTGGGCGGGAAGGTGATCATCCGCGGCGCCCTGGTCCAGATTGGCCCGCACAAGGTGGACCGCGCCGGCTGGGACTGGGACGAGACCGGCCGCAACCCTTTCTGGTCGCCGGACGCGGCCATGGTTCCGGTTTGGCAAGCGCATCTTGAGACCATCCGCAAGGCCGGCTCGTCCACCGGCGCCGTGGTCGAGGTGGAGGCGGTCGGCGTTCCCGCCGGCTGGGGCGCGCCGCTGTATGGCAAGCTCGACGCGGAGCTCGCCGCGGCCCTGATGTCGATCAACGCCGCCAAGGGCGTGGAGATCGGCTCCGGCTTCGAGGCCGCCGCTCTCACCGGCGAGGAGAATGCCGACGAGATGCGCATTGGCCCCGACGGCCCGGTGTTTTTGGCCAACCACGCCGGCGGCATATTGGGCGGTATTTCCACCGGTCAGAGCGTGATCGCCCGGGTCGCCTTCAAGCCCACCTCGTCCATCCTCACGCCGCGCCGCTCAATCAACGAGGCCGGCGACGAGATCGAAGTCCGCACCAAAGGGCGGCATGACCCCTGCGTCGGCATCCGCGCCGTGCCTGTGGTGGAAGCGATGACCGCCTGCGTTCTGGCCGATGCCTATCTGCGCCATCGCGGCCAGACGGGCGGCGGGGTGAATCAACCAGGAGCCGTCTTGGCCGATAGGCTTTAGGCGAGGCGTTGACGGCGCTAAGCCGCTTGCAGGATGACCGCTTCACGCCCGCCACGCACCAGGGATCCGGGCAGAGCCCCCGTGAACACCCCGTCGTCGAAGGTCACTTCGCCGGACTTGATCGTATAACGATAGCCCTCGACCCGTTGGACCAGCCGTTTCCCGCCGGCGGGCAGGTCGTGGACAGCTTCGGGCCGGAACAGCCGAAGGCGGTCAAAGTCGATGACATTGATGTCGGCCAGCATGCCGACGCGCAGTTCGCCGCGATCATTCAATCCATAGGCGCGCGCCGTGTCACTGCTGAGTTTGCGGACCAGGAACTCCAGGGGAAACTGGTCGCCCTTGACCCGATCCCGGCCCCAGTGGGTCAGGATGAAGGTCGGCATCCCCGCATCGGCGATGACGCCGCAATGGGCGCCGCCGTCCGACAGGCCGAACAGCACATTGGGATGCTGCATGTTCTTGCGGAAGAAGTCGAAATTGTAGGTGAAATAGCCGCCCAGCGGCTGGTAGAAGAGTTCCTTGCCGTCGTCGCGGATCAGCAGGTCGTACATCATTTCCAGCGGGGTCACGCCGGCCGCCTCGGCAAGGCCGGCCACGCTCTGCTCACGGTCGGGCTCATAGTCCGGCCGCTCACCCAAGGGGAAGACCCGCGAGAGAAGGTCGTTCACATCCCGGCCCAGCACCGGGTTGCGGATGCCGCTTTGCTCGGACAGCAAGGTCGCGCGAACCTCCGGACGGCCCATGAACGCGACCTTTTCCGCCAACGACAGCGGCGCGATGTCGCGCTGATAGGTAGGGTGGGCGATGAACACATGGAAATTGGACTGCAGGCCCTGCAGAATGCCGGTGGGTCGCCCGGCGATCTGTGGGCGGATATCCATACCCTCGCGGCGGGACTCCTCGGCGATGTTGAACATCTTGTCGCCCTCATAGGCGCCCGCTGATGTCGCCACCAGGGTGACCGGCAGGCCGGTCTCCTTGACGAAGCCCTTGACCCAGCGCCATTCGTCGTCCTCGCCCAGATGGTCGGAGACCATTTCGAAGACCCCATGTTTCAGGCCCTTCATGGCCAGACCCATGGCCAGCATTTCATCGGAGCCGGCGAAGGTGCCCGGCATGTGTACGCCGGCCTTGTCCTTGTGCAGGAGGGTGCGGGACGTGGAAAAACCCAGGGCTCCCGCCTCCACGCCTTCGCGCACCAGGGCCGCCATCTCGGCGATCTCGGCGGCGCTGGGCGTATAGTCCGTGTTGCAGCGATCACCGAGCACATAGGCCCGCACAGGGGCGTGGGGCACATGCACACCCACATCAATGGCGCGCTTTTTGGATTCCAGGGCGTCCAGATATTCCGGGAAATGCTCCCACTTCCAATCGATGCCCTCGGTGAGCGCGGCGCCGGGAATGTCCTCCACCCCCTCCATCAACTCGATCAGGAACTGGTGGTCGGTCGGCCGCACCGGCGCGAAACCTACCCCACAATTGCCCATGATGGCCGTGGTCACGCCATGCCAGCTCGAGGGCGCGAGCAAATGGTCCCACGTCGCCTGGCCGTCATAGTGGGTGTGGATATCGACCCAGCCGGGGGTGACGAGCATGCCCTCCGCGTCGATCTCGCGATGGGCGGAACCGGTCACCACGCCGACCTCGACGATCTTGCCGCCGGTCACGGCGATATCGCCCTTGAACGGCGCGACCCCCGTGCCATCGACGATGGCGCCGTTCCGAATGATCAGATCCCGCACGACGATCCTCCATGTGTAGATTTGTTTTACGTCCCATACAGCGGCGCCGCTGAGGAAACACCAGCGAAATCGACATGGAAGGCCCGCTCTCCGGCATGACGCCCTGCGCCTGCTCTATACGGCCGAGTTCCTCGGCGCCGCCGAAGCCCACGCCATGGGCTATGCACACCAGATGGTGGCGCCCGAGGCTTTGGCCGAGGCCGCTCTCGCGGAGGCGCGCCTCTATCTGACCGCCTCGCCGTTTTCCCTGA
>JAYUBD010000652.1:0-3109 GCA_043740995.1 Caulobacteraceae bacterium
AGCGCTTCAAGCGAATTGACCAGGGTGAGCATCATGGCGTCGGTGTGGAAGGGCGTCGGCGTGAAGCGCAGGCGTTCGGTGCCCCGCGGCACCGTGGGATAGTTGATCGGCTGCACATAAATGCCGTGATCGGTCAGCAGCATGTCGGAGATCAGCTTGCAGTGGACAGGATCCCCCACCAGCAGCGGTACGATATGGCTGGCCGAGGGCATGACCGGCAGATGCGCCGCCGCCATCATCCGTTTCAGCGTCGCGGCGCGCTCCTGATGACGGACCCGCACCTCGTCGTGTGTCTTGAGCCAGCGAATCGACGCCAGGGCGCCGGCCGTCAGCGCCGGCGGCAGGGACGTCGTGAAGATGAAGCCGTTGGCATAGGAGCGAATCGCGTCGATCAGATCGCTGTCGGCGGCGATATAGCCGCCCATCACGCCAAACGCCTTGCCGAGCGTGCCTTCGATAATATCCACCTCGGCGGCGACCCCGTCGCGCTCCGAAACGCCGCCGCCGCGCGCGCCGTACAGGCCGACCGCGTGCACTTCGTCCAGATAGGTGATCGCCCCGTATTCGCGGGCAAGGGCCGTGGTGGCCGGGATGTCGGAGATGTCGCCGTCCATCGAATAGACGCTCTCGAACGCCACCAGCTTGGGCGCCGCGATCGGCGCGGCGGCCAGCAGTGATGCCAAATGGTCCAAATCGTTATGGCGATAGATCTTGCGCGGGCCGCCGCCGTGGCGAATGCCGGCAATCATCGAGGCATGGTTAAGTTCGTCGGAGAAAACGATCAGGCCCGGCAGGATTTTTTGCAGGGTCGCCAGGGTGGCTTCGTTCGACACATAGCCAGAGGTGAACAGCAGCGCCGCATCCTTGCCGTGCAGGTCGGCGAGCTCGGCCTCCAACTCCACATGATAGTGGGTGGTGCCGGAAATATTGCGGGTGCCGCCAGAGCCAGCGCCCGCTTCGTCGATGGCCTTGTGCATGGCTTCGAGAATGACCGGGTTCTGCCCCTGGCCGAGATAATCATTCGAGCACCACACCACGACAGGGCGGGTCTCGCCGCCGGGCATGGTCCAGGTGGCGTGCGGAAAGTTTCCACGGTGGCGCTTAAGGTCGGCGAACACCCGATAGCGACCCTCGCCCCGCACCTGCTGCACGGCGTTCTTAAAAGCGGCCTTGTAGTCGATCAATCCAACGCTCTCCCGCGCCTGTTCACGCGCCCCGCCGATCACAGATCCTTCAAGGCTCCGCGCATCATCTGTAATACGGCGGAAAAGTCTTTCTGGCCATAGCCCTGAGCTTCAAACAGGGCATAGAGCGCCTGAGCCTGCGCGCCCATGGGGGTCGCCGCGCCCGAACGCGCCGCCGCCTCTTGCGCCAGCTTCAGATCCTTGGACATCAGCGCCGTCAGGAACCCGCCTTCATAGCCCCGGTTGGAGGGCGCCGATTCCACCGGACCCGGCCAGGGACAGTAGCTGGTCAGCGACCAGCACTGGCCGGACGATTTGGAGGCGATATCGAAGAATTTCTGGGGGTCCAGATCAAGCTTCTCGGCGAGGGCGAAGGCTTCGCAGACGCCCAGCATTGAAATGCCCAGGAGCATGTTGTTGCAGATCTTGGCCGCCTGGCCCGAGCCGGGCGCGCCGGCATGAATCACCACCCGCGCCATCGGGGCCAGCGCCGCCTCGACGGCGGAAAAATCGCCGTCCGCGCAGCCGACCATGAAGGCCAGGGTTCCCGCTTCCGCCGCCATGATCCCGCCGCTGACCGGGGCGTCCGCCGCGCGCAGGCCGGCCTTGGCCGCCGCGGCCGCCACGGTTCTGGCGCTGTCGACATCGATGGTGGAGCAATCGATCAGCAGGGCGTCCGGCCGGGCATGGGGAATCACGTCGCCGTTCCAGACGGCCCGCACATGCGCCCCGGCCGGCAGCATGGTGATCACCACATCCGCCGCGCCGACCGCCGCGCCCGCCGAGGCGGCCCGCCGGCAGCCGGCCGCCTCGGCGCGGTCGAGCGCCGCCGCCGACAGGTCGAAGGCGAGGACGTCGCGTCCGGCCTTGGCGAGATTCGCCGCCATGCCGGCGCCCATATTGCCAAGACCGATAAACGCGACCGTACTCATGGCGGAAAAATCAAGGCTTTTTGAACAGATAGATGAACTGATCGGTCCGGCCGCGGATCGAGGGATCAAACACCAGCTTGTCGCGCGGGTCGGCGGGATTTCGCAGCAGGTTGCTTTCGCGCACGAAGCTGAAGCCGGCGGCGGCCATGTCCTTCTTGACCACGGCCGCGTCGATGCGGTGCGTCGTATTGGTGCCGGCGAGGGCCGAGCCGTCCGGGGCCGAATGGTCGATGATCACATAGAGACCGCCCGGCTTCAGCGCCGTGAACACCGCCTTGTTGAAGGCCGGCACGTCGGCGGGTCCCATGAACGGATCATAAAGGTCGTGATAGTTCTGGCGGATCCACACCACATCGACCGCTTCGGGCGTCGCGAAGGCGTTCACCGGCGCCACCAGCGCCGTCACATTGGGGTAGTTGGGCAGGGGTTGCGAGCCGTTGGCCGGCATCGCAATCTTCTCGGCCTTGGCGATCTCCACCGGCAGGAACATGTAGACCTTGCCGGTCGCGCCCACCGTCTTGGAGAACAGCCGGTCCCAATAGGGGCCGGGGAAAACGTCGACGATGCGGTCACCCGATTTCAGGCCGATGAAATCGATCAGTTCAGCCGGTTTGCGCGCCGCGTCCTTGGCCGTGTCTTCGGCGGGTCTGCCGGCATCGGCGACGGCGGCGACGATGGCCGGCGCGATGGCGAAGGCGGGGGCCGCCCCCGCGGTGGCGCCGATCAGCGCGCCGAGCGCCAGGCCGGCGGCGAATTTTCCATAGTTCACGAGGTCATCTCCCATTGATCAAAGGCTTGATCAGGTCATAGCCCAGGTTTGAACGGAAGTCAGGGCTTGCGCGCATCGCCGATGTCGATCCATGCCAGCCCCAGTTCAGCGACCACTTTCAGGAAAGACCTTTGATGCCGATGCCTCCCCTGGCCCCCTATCCCGCCCTCCGCCTGAGGCGACCCCGTCAGGCCGACTGGTCGCGCCGCCTGGTGCGCGAGAGC
>JAYUBD010000653.1:0-3091 GCA_043740995.1 Caulobacteraceae bacterium
CGCCCTTTTTCCCATCGCGCGCCTGGCGTTTCGACGAAGAGAAAATGGCTCTCGATCAGTGCATAGGGAGCCGAGATGTTGCTGACGGCGATCGCCGGGCGGCCATCACCCGTGACGCTCGACACATCGACCCCCATGCCTTTGAACGAGTCGTTGCCAAGAACCTTTGATCGCGGTGTGAAGAGGCCGCGGCGGCCCTTGGCGATCTCGAAACTCGGCAATCCCGGGGTCCGGGTCGTGTTAACAAGCAACTGATCAGGACCGAAATCGTTGGCGACGTAGATCTCCGGCCTCAGGTCCCCGTTCAGGTCGGTGGCTGTCAGCGCGAGCGTCCAACCCAGGCGTTGGGATTTTGGTCCCCAGATATTTCCTGACCGCACGACCGGAATTGAGCTGCTGGCGTCCGAATAGACCGGCCCCGATGCCGTGGCGTCCTTCCAGAGGAAGAGATGCAAGCCGCCGCCATTGTAGGACCGAGACATTGAGTGCTGCATGGTTGGACGATTGGTCGCTCGTGCGTCCAGCACGGCGCTGGCGTCCGGAAAATAGTTGCCGAACAGAAGATCGACATGACCGTCGCCATCGAAGTCACCCTGAGCCACGGCATTGGTGAACCAGGTCCGATTGCCGGAGAGCAGTTCGATAGGCGTGAATGCACGGGATCCAAGCGCTTCTTTTGCTTTGCGTTGGAAAATTATCGGCGTCCGACCCCAATAATATACGAGAACGTCGGTCGCTCCATCTTCGTTGAAGTCGCCGATCAAGCAGCCCATGGGTGCGGTGGTGTCTGTCCTGTAAGCTGCCTTCGGCGCGACCAGCGCGAAAGGGGCGTATCGATTGCCGGTGTTGGGGGCGGGCAGGAGGCTCACCGTGTCATAGCGCGGATCGACGATGCAGATGTCGTCGGGTTTGCCGTTACCGTCGATGTCGCCCAGGGCGGCGGCCGCGCCGACCGCGGATATCCAGCCGTCGATCCGCTGATAAGCCGGATTCACACTGCGCGAATGGCGCGGCGAGCCGCCATTCGTCACTGGCGCCAACGGAAAGCTTCGAAATTGCACTTGGTGGGCGAGCCATTTCGGCGCCTCGGGATTGAGCGTTGTTAGTTTCGCGACAATGAACGCCGCCAGGACGATCAGGCCCGTGGCGAGCGGCGCGCCATATTTAATGAGCCGTCCCTTCACGCCGCGGTCCTCGCGGCAATGAGGGCGGAGCGAACCGCCGCCCTCCACAGTTCGTAGACTGGACGGTCCTGGCTCTCCGCGCTCGGAAGCGCGGCCCGGGCTTGCGCGACCGTCGCGGCCACGTGTGAGGCCGAAAGGCCTGTTAGAACTTCCAACGCCAGGGCGGTGTGGGGCGGCGAAGGTCCGGCTTGCTCATGAGCCGCCGCGGCGAAGGCCGCTCCCTGCGCCAGGTCAGGAAAGAAGTCGCCGGCCAGGAGGCGAGCCCGTTGGATTGCCGCCTTATCCGCGCAGCCCGCATAGGCCAATGCGAGGCCCAGTCCAGCCCATAGGTGGCCCCGCCGACCCGCCGCAAAACGCGTATCTATTGTCCTTGCACACCATCCGATGTCCGCACCGCCAACGAACCAGAGCGCACGGCCCACGCCCTGATCGTAGGCGCTCGGCTCATAACCGCGGCGCACCCTGCGCCAGCCGTCGAGAATGCGTGGGTGGTGAAAATAGGTATCGTGGAAACCGAGGCCGTCGAACGCCAACCAAGAGTGGATCGGGTCGAGCGAGCGCAGAATGGCTCGGCGTCGGAACGGGACTCGCGCGAGAGCCCATCCAGCGCCGACATGGGTTAGGTAGGTGAAATCTCCATTTGTCCGATCAAGCCAGCCGGCCAGTCGGCCAGTGTTCAGGCTGACGGAGTCGGCAACCGCACATCCCATCGCGGCCCCTTCGGCGACGAACCCTCGAAGATCTGCCGGAACGAGATTTAACACTGCCCTCCGGGGACCGGTCGGGTCAGAGAGGAGACCTTCGCGGTACCCAAGGATGAAGGTTCGACCTACGGTCTCGAGCCTGTCTTGTGAGGCCGGACCTGACGAGCGAAAACCGCGGGTCTCGAAGAGCGCCTCACGTTCATGAATGCCTAATAGGTGTCGCCATCCGCCCCGGGGCCGCGCTGATCCCGACGCATTGACTTTCGCGGCATCTAAGAAAGCATCGCCCACCGAACTGCGCCCCGTATGCCAAGTAAGCTAGACTCACATCGGATACCATGTCAATTAAGTTTCACCAAAAAGCCACGATCTCCAGGGGTCATTGCGAGGGACAGAGTAGTTGTACTCCCGGGCGGAGCGTTGCATCGAAATCCCGAAGCCGCCGTTGAGGAGGGCGAGTGAGCGCGGTCGGCAGTCGTCGAAGAATTGGAGGCGCGGCGTCTGCACCTTTTTCGAGCGGCCTGATAATCAGGAAGGGCGCGCACCGACGGATTTCACGTCGCAATAAGCGCCATGAAGGACGATGATCGGGGAGCCGGGTCGCAATTGTTGACTATATCCTGACCGGTTAACGGTCTGGACCACCGGAGGAGTGTCGGAGCAAACCGACGGCCGGGACCGATGGCGGGTGACACAGGCTTCTCAGTTTGTCTGGCCTGGTGGGAACATAACTCGGAGGGCCCTTACTGAATGTTAGTGGGTCCGTCATCCAAAAGTTGGTGATCACGGCTGACGACTGACGCCACAGGGGAAAATGGAGGGATAATGCAAGAAAATATCCATGTTGCGGGCTACCTAACCTTCCAGAGACCCATTCTCTTCTGGCTTGGCGTCGCGGCGACGACTGTCGGGGTCGTTCTTCATCTCCCGATGTATCTTGCCGGGCGGGCGATGGGATATCGGCTCGTTGGCATGCCGATGGATGCATCCATGACGGTTGGCATGGCCCTGATAGTGTTTGGTTTTATCGCAACCGGCTATGGCCTCTACCCCGCCTCCAACAAGACCGTTGTCCCCATGACGTCGATCAGGATTGCCGCCCTCGACGCGTCGCCACTTCGTGCCGCTCATATCGGTCTCTTGCTGGTGATGGCAGTTGCGGTGACAATTGATGTGATGAAGCCGACGACTCTCGCCTTCGTT
>JAYUBD010000654.1:0-3087 GCA_043740995.1 Caulobacteraceae bacterium
GACCACGTCCCCCCGGGCCTGGAGGGCCTTGATCAGACGCGACTTCTGATCCGGCGCCAGGCGGCCGTAGGCGTCAACGCTCCGGACCTGCACGGCGAGCGCATCGTCGCTGAGCCCGGCGACATCGGCGCCCGACAGCACACGCTCGGCGCTTAGACCCACCAGCCCCGCCAAACGCCGGACCACGACGGGATCGTCGCCCGACAGGATCTTCAGCTTGACCCCCGCCGCCGCGAGGCGCGCGATGGCGGCGGCGGCGGTCGCCTTGGGCGGATCGGCGAAGGCGCACAGGCCTTCGAAAATCATCCCCGTTTCATCGGCGGAGGTGACCCCCGTCTTGTCACCGGACCACGGGCGTGAGGCGACGGCGACGGCGCGCAAGCCCTGGTCCGCCAAGGCGCGCACCTGCGCCAGAACCGCCATCCGGTCCTTCGTGCCCATCGACAGGATCTGCGCGCCCGCGCGGCGCGACGCACATTGGGAGACTATCGCCTCGGGCGCGCCCTTGGCGATCAGCAGCCGTCCGTCGGGGCCGTTCGCCAGCACCGAGCCCATCCGGCGGTTGAAATCGAAGGCGTGGCGGGCGACCAGGGTCCAACCCTTGGCCGCTCCAGCCACGCCGGCGATCAAGGCGGCGTCCAAGGCGCCGCGGTCGCCGCCGAGGCCGGCGGCGACGGCGCCCAGCCGGGAGGGACGCTCGTCGGCCAGGCCTGTGGGTCCCAAGCTGCGGGCCAGACTGATCTCGGCCGACGTCAGGGTGCCGGTCTTGTCCGTGCACAGCACCGTCATGGCGCCCAAGTCGTGGATCGAGGCCAGCCGCTTGACGATGACCTTGCGCTTGGCCATCCGCATGGCGCCGCGCGACAGGGTCACCGTGGTGATCATCGGCAAAAGCTCGGGCGTCAGACCCACCGCCAGGGCCACGGCGAACAGCAACGACTGCAGCACCGGCCGGCCGAACAGCACATGGGTGGTCAACACCAGCAGGACCAGCGCGATCGTCAGCCTCGCGGTCAGCAGCCCGTAGGCCCGCAGATCGCGCTGAAAGGGAGAGATGTCCTCGGTCTCATTCAAGGCGGAGGCCGCGGCGCCGAACAGCGTCGCCCGCCCCGTGCTGACCACCAGGGCCACCGCCTCGCCGGTCTGGGCCACGGCGCCGCGAAAGAGCGCGTTGGAGGCCTCGCCGGCGGTCAGGCCCGTCACGGCTCCCGGCCGCTTCTCCACCGGATAGGGCTCGCCGGTCAGGGCCGCTTCGTTGGCGGTGAAGGCGTCGGCCTCAAGGACCAAGGCGTCGGCCGGAGTGATGTCGCCCGCACGCACCCGGATCACATCGCCCGGCGCCACGGCCTCGACGCCAACCTGGACATAGACGCCATCGCGGCGGACTTCGGCCTTCAGCGCCACGGACTTGCGAAGCTCCTCAGCCGCGCGGGCCGCCCGGCCCTCTTGCACGGTATCCAGGCCGATGGAGACGGCCAGGATGACCACGATGATCGAGCCTCCGACCGCATCGCCGGTCGCGACCGATACAACGCCGGCCGCCAGCAGGATCAGCGAGAGCGGCTCGAGCAGGCGCCGCAAGATGGCCCCGAGCAAATTGGCGCGCTTGGTGGTGGCGTCGGCGTTGGGTCCGTACTGGCGCAGGCGAGCGGTGGCGTCGGCGGCACTCAGTCCGTCTCGACCGCAGTGCAGCTTGGCCCGCAGCGCCGCTTCGGACTGAGTCCAGAACGGCGCGGCGGCATCTGACGCAGCCACGGATTTCCGAGATCCAACGCCCCGCGTGACGGGCGAGCCCGCTATCTTGGCGTTGGTTTGGGTCAAGGCCTACTGCGCGATGTCATATCCGGCCCGCTCAATCGCGAACTTGATGGCCTGCACGTCGCGGCCGCCCAGCACATGAACGGCCTGACCCTTGAGATCTACCTCAAACGTCGCCTCAGGGTCTGCCAGGCTGATGGCGCGCGTCACCGACGCGGCAGATCCCCGGCATTTCATGCCCCTCACCTTGATGGTCGTCATGTCGGCTCCGTGGGGACGGTGTGCATCCGTCACAAAGAGACGTAGTCAGCCCGCCGTGATTACAGGCGGCACGCCCGCCAGCCTGAACCCAGGAGCATCAAGCGCGGGCCGTAAGCAATTCGGCTGACGCGCGTCCTCAAGGCGGGCCTGCTGCGGTCCACGATCGTTGGCCTTGGCCTAACCCAGGCCAAGACGCCCGCCGTCTGAGGAGAACTTCCATGCCGTTTAAGGCGATCCTGGTCCACGTGGAGGCGGATCCTATCCCGGACCCGCGTCTGGCCCTGGCGATAGATATCGCAAACCGGTTCGACGCCAGGCTGGTGGGCGTGGGGGCGGAACTGTATGTGAATGCCTACAGCGGCGATGGCGGTTTCGACGGTGGATACATGATCGCCGCTGAGATGACGCGCGTAGACGCAGACCTGAAACGTGCCGAGGCGAAGTTCCGAGAAGCCGCCGGAGCGGTCCGTGCGGGCTCGGACTGGCGATCCGGGGTTCGGTTTCCGCTGACCGAACTCGCCGCCGAGGCGCGCGCGGCGGATCTCGTGGTCACGGCCAGGGCCGCCCGCCAGCACGCATCGCAATATGAGATCGCCGAGCCGGGCGCCCTTATCCTGCAGGTGGGCCGCCCGGTCCTGGTCGCGCCTCCAGAGATGGCCGGATTGAGCGCGGCAAGTGTGTTGGTAGCCTGGAAGGACACCCGCGAGTCGCGCCGCGCCGTAGCTGACTCCCTGCCCTTCCTACAAAAGGCCGAAGCCGTGAATGTCGTGGAGATCTGTGAAAACAAGGCCGCGGAGCCGTCGACGGTGAGCCGTCTGGCCGACGTCACCAACTATCTGCTTGGTCATGGCGTCAGGGCGACGGCCAAGGCCCATATCGCCCAGCAGGACGCAGCGTCCGCGGCGCAACTGCTGGATATTGCCGAACAGCAGAACGCCGACCTCATCGTGGCCGGCGCCTACGGTCACAGCCGATTCCAAGAATGGGTGTTCGGCGGGTTCACCCGGGCGCTGCTCGCACAGACAGCGCGCGCCGTTCTCTTCAGCCACTGACCCGAGACCTGGCCCG
>JAYUBD010000655.1:0-3085 GCA_043740995.1 Caulobacteraceae bacterium
CCCTCGACCTTCACCCGCCCGAGGCGTTGCTCCATATCCATTTCCAGCGTGATGGGCAGGAAGACCGGCGGATGCATCGTGTCAATCACTGAGGCGAAGACGTTGAAGATGGTCGCGCCGGGCTCAGTCTCCTGCCCGGACAGAATGGTCAATATCGCGTTGCGTTGCGCCGCGTCGGCGCGCTCATCGACCACCACAAAAGCCTCGCCAGCCCCCTCGTGAATGGCGCCCGGCCAGGCGAACATCCCAACCCAGTGAAGCCCGGTGAGCGTCACATCGCCAAAATGTCCCTCGTCAATGCGCATGCCGGTCATCGCCCGACAGTCGCCATGCGTGGGCAGGGCATTGAATTGACATGGACAACCCCAGTCGCAATTGCAACTGGAGACCTCGGGACCACGCATACGCCAATCAACCAAAGCCATCGCCGCCTCCCGTTTGCTGGGGCTTCGATGATACGCTCGGCAAGGATTGAAGTCGATGGCGCCGAATTGGCTCTACGGCCTCCCCCCAAGAACGGCCCCGCATGTGTCTCGATAGCGGTATCTCGCGGTTCCCCGCCACCACGCCCCCGATTTAAGTTGGTGATTTTAAAACGGAAAACGGCACGTGAACGCCAGTCCAAATTTGGGGAGGGCCTCCTTTTAGGCGTCGACTTCCGGTGGGCGGTCGATCGTGATCCGGGCGCCGGCGAGGTCCAGTTCGGGAACCACCGCCTTGGTGAACGGCGCCCACCAGCTTGGCGCCCCGTCCGTTGGGTCGACCTCCAACAGGTCGCCGGCCCCGAAATTATGGACGGATTTCACCCGGCCGATCGGCACGCCTTGCGGATCGTAGGCGGCAAGTCCGATGAGATCGGCCAGATAGAACTCGTCATCATCCGGCGGCGGTAACACCGTGCGGTCGATATAAAGGCGCAGCCCGCGCAAGGCCTGGGCCTGTTCACGGGTCTCGATCTCACGCGCCGAGACGATCAGCGCATCCTTGACCGCGCGACCTGCGAGGAGAGTCAGCACCACCGCGCCGTCCGCGCCCAGCAGAGGGCTGTAGTCGAGCAGATTGAGCGGATATTCCGTATGCGTGTGGATGCGCGCCTCGCCGCGGACGCCGAAGGCGCCCGCGACCTGGCCGACGAGAACGAGGCTTGCGCTCATGGATCGAGCCGCCGACCGGACGTCTAGCCTTCGACAGGCGTTTCAGCGCTGGCTTCCACCGGTTCGGCGGCCGCGGCTTCTTCCGCGGGCGGGGCTTCCTCGGCGGGCGTGGCGTCGGCGACAGGTTCCTCTTCGACCACGGTCTCAACGGGCGGCTGAGCGGCGGCCTGGGCGGCGGCTTCGGCCACGGCGGCGGCGTGGGCGGTGGCGCGATCTTCGCGTTCCTTCACGCGTTCCTTGGCCTTGGCGTGCGGCTCGCCTTTCGTCGGATTGACGCCGTGTTCCCATTTGACGAGGCCCTGGGTGGACAGGAAGCGCGCCACGCGGTCGGTGGGCTGGGCGCCCTTGCCGAGCCATTCGGTGATGCGCTCGCCCTTCAGGACCAGGCGCTGAGCGTCGTCCTTCTTCAGCAACGGATTATAGCTGCCGACCTTTTCGATGAAGCGACCGTCGCGGGGCGAGTGGCTGTCGGCGACGACGATGGAATAGTAGGGGCGCTTCTTGGCGCCGCCGCGGGCGAGACGAATTTTCAGCATCGGAAGGTATCAGGTCCTTGTTTTAGAGGAATTATTTCTTGAACGGGTTGAAGCCGGAGGGCAGGCCGCCCAAGCCGGGAAGAAGATTGGGGCCGCCACCCGGTTTGCGGCCGAGGCCGGGCAGGGCCACAAGCTCGGCGTTCCCGGGCGCCGCCACGCCGCCGCCCATGGCCTTCATGCGGTCCAGGCTGCCGGCTCCGCCGCCGCCAAACATCGCCGCCATCCGGGCGAAGCCCTTGCCGCCATCCCTCGCCATCATCTTGAAGGCATCCTGCATCTGGCGGTGTTGCTTCAGCAGGCGATTGATCTCGGAAACCTCGACCCCGGCGCCAGCGGCGATGCGCCGCTTGCGCGAGGCCTGCAGAATGTCGGGCTTCTTGCGCTCCTTGCGGGTCATTGAGCTGATGATCGCGCGTTGGCGCTTGATCATGCTGTCGGAGACCCCGGACTCGGCGATCTGTTTTTTGATCTTCTGAACGCCGGGCAACATGCCCATCAGGCCGTCCATGCCGCCCATGCGCTCCATCTGCATCAACTGGTCGGCCATATCGTCAAGATCGAACTGACCTTTGGACAGCTTTTTGGCCATCACCTCGGCCTTGGCCTGGTCGAAATCGGCGGCGGCTCGTTCCACCAGGGCTACCACGTCGCCCTGGCCCAGAATGCGACCGGCGACGCGGCGGGCGTCGAACACATCCAGGGCGTCGATCCGCTCGCCCGTGCCGAGGAATTTGATCGGCAGGCCGGTGACCGCGCGCATGGACAGCGCCGCGCCGCCTCGGGCATCGCCGTCGGCCCGGGTCAGCACCAGCCCGGTCAGCGGCAGGCGTTCGTGAAAGGCTTTGGCGGTGCGCACCGCGTCCTGGCCGGTCAGGCTGTCGGCCACCAGCAGGGTCTCGGCGGGCGAGGTGATGCGGGCGATTTCCGCAGCCTCGTTCATCATGGCCTCGTCCAGCGTCGTGCGCCCGGCGGTGTCGAGGATCAGAACATCGAAGCCGCCCAGCTTCGCCGCCGAAAGGGCGCGGCGCGCGATATCCGCGGGCGCCTGGCCAGTCAGGATCGGCAGGGTCTCGACCCCCGCCTCCTTGCCGAGAATGGCGAGCTGCTCCATGGCGGCGGGTCGGCGGACGTCCAGTGAGGCCATCAGCACGCGCTTGCGTTCGGTCTTGAACAGCCGCAAGGCCAGCTTGCCGGACATAGTGGTCTTGCCCGAGCCCTGTAGGCCGGCCATCAGGATCACGGTGGGCGGATTGAGCGCCAGGCGCAGCGGTTGGGCGTCGTCGCCACCCAGCATGTCCACGAGGCCGTCATAGACGATCTTGACCACCTGGTCGGCGGGTTTGACCGAGCGGATAACCGCCTCGCCGGAAGCCGCGACCCGGGCTTTGTCGATGA